>JBILEG010000240.1:0-5666 GCA_044352225.1 Pseudomonadales bacterium
TGCCATCGAGATCGGCGAGATAGATGTCACCGTCGATCGGCACGAGGAGCGAGCGCCCGTCTGCAGACCAGTCGTAGCTCACGATGCCCTCGAGTTCGCCGATGCGCTGGCGCTCGCGCTGCATCTTTTCGGCTTCCGACAACGCGCGCCCCGAGCCGATCCGTGCCGAATCGACGAGCACGGACCACTGTGATGTCTGGCGATCGAAACCCCAAAGGTCGTAACGCTCGCGATCGTCGGGACGATTGCGCAGAAGCGTGACCCAGCGCCCGTCCGGCGAGAGCTTCACCTCCCGCGGGACCGGGCCGCTCAGCGCTGGGCTGGCGAATACGCGGGTGAAGTCGAGTGTTGCCGGGGCGGGTGCCGGAGCCGGGTCGGCAAGGCTCAGCACAGGCGTGAAAAGCCAGGCGATCAGGGAAAAGAGCGGTGTGGTGCGGTGTGTGCGCATGGAAAGGGAAGCAATGTAAGCCGTCACCGGGAAGGTCGGGCGTGGGTGGAGGGTGAGCCTGCAGCGGATGACGATACCGGGATGGCAGGAGGTGGACAACGCGGCGGGGGCGGTGTCCTCGGGGACATCGCCGCACCGACACGCTCTCACGGCATGCCGAGGTCTTCGCAGAAACGCGTGAAGGGCAGCACCGTCACCTTGCCGGTCTCGAAGTGCTTGTTGCCGCGGTGCACCTGGAAGAAGCGCGGTACGTCCGTCCGCTCGGCGAAGTAGCGCACGGCAGGGCTGATGTTCTTTTCACCGGTTTTGCATTCGACGGCAAAGACGGCTTTGCGATTCTCGAGCACCACGAAGTCGACCTCGCGCTTGTCGGTGTCGCGCAGGTACCGGAGTTCCATGCGGTGGCCTTCTGCATCCTCCCGCCAGTGGCAGTACTTGAGAAGTTGCGACGCCACCAGGTTCTCGAAGCGCGGTCCGGCATCCGGGACCATCGACCAGTCCCACAGGTAGAGCTTCTGCTCTTTTTTGACGGCGCGGACGCGCTTCGCGCCGTAGGGCGGAAGGCGGAAGCAGACGTAGAGGTTCTCGAGGATGGTGAGCCAGCGCTCGGCCGTCTTGTGGTCCACCTGGATGTCTTCACGCAAGCTCTTGACCGATAGCGGCGAGCCGACTTTCTCAGGCAGCAGGTCGGCAAGGTGCTCGACCAGCGAGATCTCACGCACACGCTCCAGGTCGCGCAGGTCGTCGCGCAGGATGAGGCTCATGCGCTCGCGCTGCCAAAGCCGGAGTTCGCGCTCGTCCTGCGCCAGCAAGGGTTCGGGAAACCCGCCAAAACGCAGCAGCGACTCGAGCGCCGCGTCAGCGGTCTGGCCGTGGCGCTTCAGTTCGTTCAGCGAAAAGGGGTGGAGCCTGTAGTAGCGATATCGGCCCGTGAGGGCATCGCCACCTTTGCGGTAGTGGTCGAGGCGGGCCGAACCTGTGACGATGAATCGGCGGCGCGCTTTCTCGGTGTCGTAGAGCCCTTTGACGAGATTGCGCCAGCGCGCGTACTTGTGAATCTCGTCCAGCACCAGAAGGGGCTGATCGGGCGGCAACTCGGCGCGGCGCAAGCGTGGCGGCACGCGCGGATCGTCCCAGTTGAGATAGGCCGGATGCCCGCCGTCGGCATCTGCGCCAAGGAAGGAGAGAGCCAGCGTGGTTTTTCCCACCTGTCTGGGGCCGCCGATGAACACCATCTTTTTCGCGAGTGTTTCGGCAATGCCATCACCAAGATAGCGTTCGACCGGCCGCATGGCGGATGTCCTGAAAGGCGACGAAAGTGGAGTTTAGTCCACTTTACTCATGACTAAAATGGAGTCAGCGCCAATCTGCTCATGCGGCTCTCCGCGAACCGCACGAAAGGCGCCCGCCCTCTCCGGCGATCAGCGGCCCTGCTGCGCCTCGTACACGGTCCGCCCGTCGAACACCGTCATCAGCACACGTGCCTCGTGGATGGTGCGCGGATCGATATCCAGCAGGTTGCGATCCAGCACCACGAAGTCGGCGCGCTTGCCCGGCTCCAGCGAGCCTGTTTCCGCCTCGAGCCGCAGCGCACGGGCGCCGTTCAGCGTGAATACGCTGATCGCCTGCGGTACGGAGATCGTCCACTGCGCGCCCCAGGTGCCCGGCGTACGGCCCGACGGGTCACGCCGCGTCACCAGCGCCTCGAGAAACGGCAGCGGGTTGAGATCGGCGTTGTCGTAGCCCCAATCGCTGCCGCCCGCGAGCGTGGCCCCGCCTGCGACCATCATCGACGAGGGATAGAGGCGCTCCATGTGGGCATCGCCCAGCACCGGCCGCGCACCCTCGACGAGCGGGGAAGGAAACCAGATGTAAGGCGAGAAATCGCAGACTACGTCGGCGGCAACCAGACGCGACACGTCCTGCGGATGGATCGAGCTGCAGTGCGCGACGTGGTGACGCACGCCCGTGCCGTTCGCCCGCCGCGCGGCCACCACCGCGTCGATGAAGGCGCGGATCGCCGCATCGCCGTGCGCGTGCGCCATGATGCTCACGCCCTGCCGATCGTAATCCGCGACCAATGCATCCAGTGCCGCGCCGTCGATCAGCGGGCGGGTCTGCGGATTCAGCGGCGTCGGCTCAAGCAGCGCCATCGTGCCAGGCCCGCCGTCGAGGAACACCTTGACGAAATCGGGGTGCAAGAGCGCGCTGCGATAATCGGCGCGACGCTTCACCAGCCCGCGCGCTGCCTCCTGCCCGGCCGGCGAGAGGTTCAGCCCGCTGATGCGGATCGCTGTCGCGACGCGCTGGTGCAGTTCACCGCGACGCTCGAGCTCACGGTACGCGCGCAGGTCGTCTTCTTCGACCATGGCGTCCTTGAAGGCCGTGATGCCGAGGCGGCTCATCTGCGCCGTCACCTCGCGCGCCACATCGAGCCGGGTCGCGAAGTCGACAGGCCCGGGGGGCAGCACCGGACGCAACAGCGTGAGCGCTTCGTCGGCGAAGTAGCCCAGCAGCTCGCCGCTGGCGTCGCGGGCAATCGCGCCACCGGCAGGGGCGGGTGTGTCGCGATCGATCCCGGCCGCCCTCAAGGCCGCCGAATTCACCCAGGCGCTGTGGCCACCGAAGGTATAGAGCACGACAGGCCGCTGCGGCGCCACCGCATCGAGCGCCTTCAGGTCGATGAACGCGCCCGAGAACACGCCTTCCCCGACCAGCGTCCCTTTGCCAGGGTCCGATTCAAGGCGTGCTGCCACGCGCGCCGGGACGTCGGCGGCCGGCACCTCCGGCCCGATCCAGAACCCGCGGTACTTCAGACCGCCCAGGATCGGATGGACGTGGGCATCGTGGAAACCGGGCATCACGAAACGGCCCTGAAGATCGACGACGCGCGCCTCGCCGCCGCGCCACGAAGCCAGCTCGGCATCGTCGCCCACCGCCACGATGTGTCCGTCTTCCACTGCGATCGCGCTCGCCCAGGGCCGCGCGGCATCGACGGTGTAGACACGCGCGTTGCGGTAGAGCACCGCCTCCGCACTCGCGGGCAGCGGTGCGAGCAGGCTGATGGCACACAGGGCCAGCGCATACAGAGGGCATGCCGACGAGCCGGGATTCAAACTTTTGTTCACGGGAGTCTCCTCTGATGAGATGGTCGTGGGCGAGTCGCGGATGGCCGTTCACGTCGCAAGGTAAGGGTAGGTCTCACCGGCCTGAGCGCGCTGTCGCGGAAGCCGACATCCGGCACCGCTCAACTCAATCGCCCATAGCGCCTCAGCACCGCTTTCAACTGTTCATGGTCGATGGCTTCGAGCACGCGACCGGCCGGCTTCACCGTGGGCACCGACCGGGCGGCAACGAGGGCATTCAACACCGCCTCCTCCACCGCCTGCGCGGCCGCCGCGTGCAGCGCGTCGATGTGGGCGTCGTTGATGCACTCCAGGGTGAAGCTGTCCGGTTGCGGCTCGCCGATCGCCGGAAAATAGAGCGGGTTGGCCACCGAGAACGCCAACATGATGTCGCCCGAATAATGACCGCCCGTGGTACCCGTGTGCGCGATGCCCATCGCACCGCGGCGCGCGAGGCGCTGCAACTGCACCGGCAGAAGCGGAGCGTCGGTGGCGATGATCACAATCACCGATCCCTGCTCGTGGCCGCCCAGTTCGGTGAGTAGCGCGTTGGCGGTGAGATGCTGTCCCACCGGTACGCCCCGCACCATCAGTTCGTGGCGGCTGCCGAAGTTCGACTGCACCAGCGCGCCTACCGTGAAGCGCCGATCACCGATAGCCACCCTGCGGGAACTGGTGCCGGTGCCACCCTTGAATTCGTAGGTCTGCATGCCGGCGCCGCCACCGACATTGCCTTCCGCCACCGGCCCCGAGCGGGCGGCATCGAGGGCCTGCAATGCGTGCTCCTCGCGCACATGCGCGCCGCAGATATCGTTCACCAGGCCGTCGTAGGTTTCGGCTACCACCGGCATGGCCCAGGCGTGGTGCGCACGGAAGTAGTCGGCGTAGTGCCGCGTCATCCAGCCCACTGCGGCATGGTGCACGATGCCAACGGCATGGGTGTTGGTGATGCAGACGGGGCCGTGGAAGTAACCAGCGTCGCGGATCCAGTGGGTGCCGGTCATCTCGCCGTTGCCGTTCAGGTCGAACTGGCCCGCCCACACGGCGTGCGGACGTGTCTCGCGGCCGCGCGGCAGGATCGCCGTGACGCCGGTGCGCACCGGCCCTTGGCCGACCACGAGTTCGCCACTGCCGCTCTCCAGCGTGCAGAAGCCGACCTCGACCCCGGGCACGTCGGTGATCGCGTTCCACGCGCCCGGCTCCCCATCGAACGGAATGCCGAGGCCGCGTGCGCGCAGACTCTGTTCGCTCATGCCGAGCCCTCCTGTGCGGGTACCGTTATGTGCGGCGCATGCAAGCGTGCGCCTGCCGCGAACAGCAGCGCACTCAACACCACCGCCGCGGCGCCGATGAGCAGCACCACGGCGAGCCCGTGCGAGTCGACCAGCAACGCACCCGCCGCCGGCCCGAACGCGGCACCAGCGCCGTGGAACGCGGGCGCCACCGCAACGGCCCGACCGGATGCATCGACGGCGTTAACGGCTGCGTACTGGAACGCCAGCGAGAAATTCCACGCGAGGTTGTAGATCGCGGCAGCCACCACGAAGGCAGAAAAGGTGGGCGTACCACGCAGCAACCAGAGCGCCAACACCGTGGCGGCGGCGCCGAGGCCGATCATGGCGATGCGGCTGTAACGGTCGCCGCACCAGGCGGCCAGCAGCGCGCCGGGCACGCCGAACGCGACCCCGATCGCAAGACCGTTACCGATCGCATCGGCATCGAAAGCAGCCGCCTGCGCCAAGGGCGCGAGATAGGTCCAGACCACGCCAACGTTGAAGAAGAACAGGAAGCAGCCAAGCAGTGCCAACACGGTCGCTGGCAACGCACCCCGTGGCGCCGTCGTTACAGCGACAGGCGCGCGGCGCCCATTGACGGGCAAACGAGAGGCCAACAGCAAACCCGCCAGATACACCACGGCGAAGGCCCCGATCACCGCGGGCAAGCCGCCCGCCGCAACCAGCGCTGGGCCGGCCAGCATGGCGGCCACCTGGAACGCGACCTGCGCGGCGACGGAGTAACCGAACCAGCGGTCGGCTTCCGGCGCGTCCGACAGCACGGTGAGCGCCAGCGAGTAGGCCGCACCGCCGCCAATC
>JBILEG010000241.1:0-5659 GCA_044352225.1 Pseudomonadales bacterium
CAGACCGAGTTGGCGAAGCGAGGTGGCCGCGGCGGCGAAGAAAATCTCGCAGTCGAAGACCTGCACCCGCGTATCCGAACCTCCGTCCTCGAGCCGCAGTGCGAGTTCGGCCTCGCCCTCGTCGATGGCGATCACCAGATCCCCGCCAATCAGACGGTGGTAGCGGGCGAGCATATCGGTGAGTTCACGCAGGTTGCGGCAGCACATGAGCGCATAGCCGAGTACACCCAGCGCCACCACCGGGATGCGGCTGCCGAAGTGCAGCGCGAGCCCGGGCTCGCCGGTGAGGCGCATGGCATTGACGAGCATGCGCTCCTGATCTTCCACGGCGATGCGGGTATCGGGGATGCGCAACGAGGCCTCGTCGACCGCAGTGCCTGCCAGCACCCGTGCGGTGGGCACACCGGACTCCGCCGCCATTTCCAGCAGGATCGCTGCCATGGTGCCAGGCAGATCGCGTTGCGCGGCTCGCTTGCGGTACGCCAAGGGTCTTGGCCCCAAATGACCATTTATTGGCTGACGATAACCTTGAGCCGTCATCTGCGGCAACTATGATCCGCTCACCGACCCGCGCGTACCCCACGCGCATTCCAGCAGCAAGGAGCTCCGTCATGGGCGTTCAGTTCGTCATCGATACCCCGAGCGATGTCCGTTACTTCGATCCCGAGGCCCCGCAACTGGACGCCGAGAGCGCACAGCAGGTGGCCGAAATCTTCCAGACGCCGCTCACCGGCGCCTACAACTGGGACTACAAGGTCCAGGACGACCGCATCAAGAAACTCTACGAGCTGGGCAAGCAGCTCAACTGGGACGCACAAACAGATATCGACTGGAGCAAGCCACCCACCCGTCTCACCCCGGAGCAACGTGATGTCGTGATGCCCTTCAAGGGCTACGCGCCCTACGACGCCATGACCGAGGCGCAGAAGGAAGAGTTCGGCACCCACATGAACGCCTGGACGCTCGCGCAGTTCCTTCACGGCGAGCAGGGTGCACTCCTCGTAGCCTCGCAGCTCACGAGTTGCGCGCCCACCCTGAACGCCAAGCTCTACGCCGCCTCGCAGACCTTCGACGAGGCCCGCCACGTCGAGGTCTTCAACAAGTATCTGCAGGAAAAAGTGGGTCTCATGTACCCGGTGGATCCGGCACTGAAGAGTCTGCTCGACAAGATCCTCACGGACCCGCGCTGGGACCTCAAGTTCATCGGCATGCAACTGATCATCGAGGGCCTCGCCCTTTCGGCCTTCGTGACCATGAAAGCCACCACCCCGCCCGGCATGCTGCTCGCCGACATCATCGAGCTGGTGCTGCGCGACGAATCCCGCCACGTCACTTTCGGCATCAACTACCTCGAGCAGCACCTGAAGAGCCTCACCGAGGAAGAGCGCGAGGAACGCGCCCGCTTCGCCTACGAGGCCTGCATCGTGGCCCGCGAGCGCATGATCCCGAAGGACGTGTTCCACCACTGGGGCTGGGACGTCGAGGAAGCGCGCCGCATCTACCTGGACGGCGAGTTCCGCCAGATGTTCCGCAACCTGATGTTCATGCGCGTGATGCCGAACCTGCGCCGTATCGGGCTCCTTACCGACAGCGTGCGCCCGCTCTTCGAGAAGCTGGGCATGCTGGAGTACGAGAACCACAAGGACGACGGCGATGTCGACTGGGCAGAGATGTCCCGCCCGCTCTTCACCGCCCCGAAGCAGCCCACGGTGATGCCCTCGGCGTTCTGAGCCGGAGCTGCGTCCTCACAGCACCAGCAGGCGCTCGGCTCCGCGGCTGAGCGTCTGTTCCTGCTTCGCGAAGCAGAATCGCAGCAGCCGCAGATGCGGCGGATGCTCGTAGAACACCGAGATGGGGATGGCCGCCACACCGTGATCGCGCACGAGGCGCTCGGCCATCTCCGTGTCAGGTACATCGGCGATCCGCGAGTAATCCAGCAACTGGAAAAACGAGCCCGACGCGCGCTCGCCCTGCCAGCCCGAACCCTCCAGCGCGTCGCAGAAGAAATCCCGTTTGGCCTGATAGAAGGCGCCCAGCCCCGCGATGTGCTCGGGGTGATCCCGCATGAAATCCGCGAGCGCGTGCTGTATCGGCGTCACCGCCACAAAGGTGACGAACTGGTGGACACGGCGGAATTCGGTGGTCAACGCAGGCGGCGCGACGCAGTAGCCTGTCTTCCAACCCGTGGCGTGGAAGGTCTTGCCGAAAGAGAAGACCGCGAAAGCGCGCTCCGCGAGTGCGGGGCGTGAAAGCACGCTCAGATGACGGCGACCGTCGTAGACCAGATGCTCGTAGACCTCGTCCGAGAGCAGCAGCGCGTCGCTGTGGGAGAGCAACTCCTCGAGTGCGTCGAGGTCCGCGGCGTCCAGCATGCTGCCGGTGGGGTTGTGCGGCGTGTTGATCACGATGAGGCGCGTGCGCGGGCCGAGTGCCTCTTTCACGCGCTGCCAGTCGATGCGGAAGGCCGGCGGCTGTAGCGGTATGCGCACCGCGCTGCCTCCGGCCATGCGCACGGAGGGCTCGTAACTGTCATAAGCCGGATCGAAGAGGATCACCTCGTCGCCGGGCATCACGCTCGCCATGATCGCGCAGAAGATCGCCTCGGTAGCGCCGGGCACCACAGTGACCTCGTCCACCGGGTCCACGCGCCGCCCGTGGTGACGCAGCACCGAGGCCGCGACCTGCTCGCGCAGGGCCAACACACCCGCCATCGGCGCGTACTGGTTCTGGCCCGCATGGACATGCCGCGCCAGCGCCTCGCGCAGGGCCTCGGGCACGGCGAAATCCGGAAAGCCCTGCGAGAGGTTGATCGCGCCGACCTCCGCCGCGCGCGCCGACATCACGGTGAAGATGGTGGTGCCGACGTCAGGCAGTTTCGAGCGCACGATGGGCGGCATGCGGGCCTCAGCGGAAATGGCGGATCACGTTTTCGGCGTAGTCTTCCATCACGCGGCGCTTGGCCTCGAGGCTGGAGTGCTCGCCCACGGAATAGCGGAAGGGGTAGCTCACCGCAGCGCTCATGCCGCAATCGCCGAGTCGCTTCAGCGTGCCGATGTCGGCGGGCGTGCTCAGGCCCACGATGGTGTAGAACGGGTCGTTGCCGCGCCCTGCCGCAGCACGCATGCGCTGCATCTCTGCCAGCAAGTCCGGGACTTCTTCCGGCGTGTTACCCGCACCGATCCAGCCATCAGCCACTTCGGCGGCGCGCTTCAGAGCGCGGGGCGCCGCGCCGCCCAAGAGGATCGGCACGGGCGCGGACGGCGCGGGACTCACCTGCATGGGGGGGAAATCAAAAAACTCTCCGTGGTGCTCCACATCACCGCCTGCCCAGAGCTTGCGCAGCACCTCTATGCACTCGTCCATGCGCCGGCCGCGGGTCTTGAAGTCCACACCATAGATATCGAATTCGTCCTTCATCCAGCCGCTGCCCGCGCCGAGCAGAAAACGCCCGCCGCTCAGGAGCGACACCGTGCCCGCGGACTTGGCCACGTCCACCGGGTGGCGTAGCGGCAGCACGTAGATGGAGCAGCTGAACTTGATGCGTGTTGTCACGGCCGCCATCGCGGCGGTGATCGCCCAGATATCCGGATAGGGCGTAGCCGGGTCGAGCGGAGCCTTGCCGTCTGGGGAGTACGGGTAGGCGCTTTTGATGTCGCGCGGGCAGAGCGCGTGGTCGGCGGTGAGCACGCCGTCGAAGCCGAGCTCCTCGGCCATGCGCGCCACAGGAAGGATCTGATCGGGTTCGATCCAGGGAATGGCCTGCCAGAATTCCATGCGCGCGCTCCGGGGCTGTGGGCCGGGCGAGACTAGCCAATCTGCCTGCCCGGCGCCATCGCCTGCCCGGAGTATGCGCCGCACCGGAACCCGGGCGGATTTTCACCGCGTCCACGGTTCGCGCCCGCGGAGGCAGGCCGTAGAATGCGCCGCTTCACGCTTGCCCAGGAGCCCACCCCATGACCGGCATCGACCCGTCCGACCGCGCATCTCTCCTCGCCATGGAGCAGGCGCTCGCCGCGGAGTACACCGCGCTGAAGGCACGCGGACTCGCGCTCGATCTCACGCGCGGCAAGCCGAGCAGCAGCCAGCTCGATCTGGCGGATGCGCTGGACGGCGTTCTGGGCGGCAACTACCGCGATGCCAGTGGCACGGACTTGCGCAACTACGGCGGACTGGACGGCATCCCCGAAGCAAAAGCCCTCTTCGCGCCCGTGCTGCAGGTGCCTGAGGCGAACGTGCTGGTGGGCGGCAACAGCAGTCTCACCCTGATGTACCAGTGCCTGCTCTACGGCATGCACTTCGGGCTCTCGGGGCCGGAGTCGGCGTGGTCACGCTCCGGCACCGTGAAGTTCCTCTGCCCCGTGCCCGGTTACGACCGCCACTTCGGGGCCGCCCTGCACCTCGGCATCGAGCTGATCAGCGTGCCGCTCACTGGCAATGGCCCCGACATGGATGCCGTGGAGTCCCTGATCGACAGCGATCCGGCGATCCGTGGCATGTGGTGCGTACCGCGCTTCTCGAACCCCACGGGCGAGGTCTACGACGCAGCCACCGTCACGCGCATCGCCGCGCTTGGCAAGCGGGCGCACCCGGATTTCCGCGTGTTCTGGGACGACGCCTACGCGGTGCACGCCTTCGATGCGGCAGCACCCGAACTCGACTCCATCTGGTCGGCCTGCGAAGCCGCCGGCACTACCGACAGCGTGCTGCTCTTCGGCTCCACCTCCAAGATCACCCACGCCGGTGCGGGCGTCGCGTTCATGGCCGCGTCGAAGGCCAACCTCGCCGCCATCCGCGAGCATATGGGCCAATCCAGCATCGGCCCCGACAAGGTGAACCAGATGCGCCACGTGCGCCTGCTGAAAGACAGCACCGGTCTGGCGGAACACATGCAGAAGCACGCGGCACTCCTTGCACCGCGCTTCGCCGCCGTGCTGAAGGCGCTGGACGAGGGCCTGGGCGGCAGTGGATTGGGAGAGTGGCTGCGGCCGAAAGGTGGCTACTTCGTGTCTTTCGATACCCGGCCCGGTCTCGCACGGGAGGTGGTCAGGCTGGCCGCAGATGCGGGAGTGAAGCTCACGCCTGCGGGCGCAACCTTCCCCCACGGCAAGGATCCGCAGGACCGCAACATCCGCATCGCGCCCTCGTTCCCCTCGTTGAAGGAGATCGAAGCAGCGATGGAGGTGTTCGTGGCCTGCGTGAAGCTGGCGAGCGTGCGGCAGATGCTCGGCTGATCAGCCGTCTGACGGGGGTTCCCTGCCGGCGCCCATGAGGGGCTTCATGCCCGGCAATGGCAGGGTCATCACCTTGGCGCCAGCGCCTCCTTCGCGGATGCGCACCGTGCCCTCTTTCTCCACCTCGTCGATACGCACGATCGAGTGCATGGGTATGTAGCTGCGCTTCACGCCGGCGAATTCGGTCTTCAGCTTTTCCTCGGCCGGATCGACCAGGATGCCGCTGCGCTCCCCGAACAGGTATTCCTCGACCTCTATGAAGCCATACAGATCACTCTGGTAGATCTGCTTGGCGTAGAGCTCGAACACC
The DNA here is from genome assembly GCA_044352225.1 of Pseudomonadales bacterium. Classification (GTDB taxonomy): domain Bacteria; phylum Pseudomonadota; class Gammaproteobacteria; order Pseudomonadales; family UBA5518; genus UBA5518. Next base: position 5,542 of record JBILEG010000241.1, read on the forward strand.
TGGTTCTGGTTGACGAAGATGACTTTGTAGATCGGGTCGGCCATTGCGGTGGTTCGGAGCGTCTGAGGGTCAAAAGGCAGGCGAGAATAACAGAGCCCGCGGCCGCTCCATACGGCTT
>JBILEG010000243.1:0-5646 GCA_044352225.1 Pseudomonadales bacterium
GGCCTCAACCCGCAGCCGCGCGTATCGCCTGATCCAGATCACGCCACAGGTCCTCCACGTCTTCGATCCCCACGCTTAGACGCAGCAATGTCGGCGGGAGATGCCCCTGCCCGGGCACGGCGGCGCGTCGCTCCATCGTCGATTCCACCGCCCCGAAACTGGTTGCGTGGTGAATGATCCGCGTGTTGCGGCAGCTGCGATCGGCCAGCGCCGCATCGCCTCGCAGGTCGAATGAAATCAGCGTGCCGAAGCCCGCGAGCACCCGCCGGGCGACCGCGTGAGTGGGATGTGACGGGAGGCCCGGGTAGCGAACCAACGCGACCTGCGGGTGCTGCACCAGGCGCTCGGCCAGTGTCATCGCCGACTGCTGCGCGCGCTCGAGTCGCAGCGCGAGCGTTCGCACCCCGCGCACCGCGAGGAAAGCTTCCAGCGTGCCCGGGGTCGCACCCATCAGTTCCCTTGAGTGCCGCAGCGCCTTCAGCAGGGTTTGGTCTTGCGTCGAGGCGACACCCGCCAGCAGATCCGAATGCCCGCCGATGAATTTGGTGGCGGACTGTATGGACACCGAGGCGCCCATCTCCAGTGGCCGTTGGTTGAGCGGCGTGGCGAGCGTGCTGTCGACGGCGACCAAGGTGCCGGGCTTGCGCGGTGCGGCGCATATCGCCTGCAGATCGGCCACTGTGAGCAGAGGGTTGGAGGGTGATTCCAGCCACACCAGATCCGCCGTGGCACAGGCCGCGATCCAGCCTGCCGTGTCGTCTACGGCGATGCGCTGCACGCGCCAGCGCCCTCGCTCCGCACCTGCCGCCGCCAGCCCCGCGACGCCCTGGTAGCAGTCATCGGGCAGGGCCACCACGCTGCCCGTGTGCAGCTGATCGAAGGCCGCGGCGATCGCCGCCATCCCCGAGGCGAAGGCCACCGCCTGCCCGGATTCGAGCCCGCCCACGATCTCCTCGAGTGCCTCCCACGTCGGGGTGCCGTCGTCGCGCGCGTACTCGTTCTTGCCGCCGATGATGAAGTTCGAGGCGGGCACCAGTGGCACGTTCAGCGCGGACCCCGGCTCCGTGGGGCGCCCTGCGCTCACCAGCCGGGTTGCGCGCGTGGGATGCGAGAGGTCTTTGTGCATGAGACGGTGTCCTTCGGGTGCGGCGCAAGGATGCGCGTATCGCGGGCGCTGTGCCATTCCCCGGCGGGGTGGGGCCGCGCCTGTCGACACGCCTGCCGTATCGTTGCGGCGGATTGTCAGCGCTCCCCCGGCACGCTACCTTGCGGCCCTGCCCACGAACGCCGGAGACAACGACGCATGAACGTGAAGAGTCTGGGATACCTGCGCATCGCATCCACCGACATCGCGCGCTGGCGCGAGTACGGCACCGCTATCCTCGGCATGATGCTCGCGCCCACCATGCCCGACGACGGCAACCTCTACCTCAAGATGGACGAGCGACCCTTCCGTTTCGCCATCATTCCGGGTGCTGCAGACCGACTGCTCTGCGCGGGCTGGGAGCTCGCGGGGCCCGAGGAATTCGACGACGCGCTGGACGAACTCACCGCGGCGGGCGTCGCCTGGGAATTGCTCGATGCCGCCGAGGCCCGCGCCCGTCGGGTGCGCGCCGTGGTCCGCTTCAGTGATCCTGCCGGCGCCACCGTGGAGCTCTACCACGGCGCCGATCTCGACTACGCGAAGTTCATCTCTCCCTGCGGCATTCCCGCCTTCGAGACCGGCTTCAACGGCAACATGGGCTTCGGCCACCTCGTGGTGCCGGTGAAGAACCTGCAGGAAACCCGTCGTTTCTATCGCGAAGTGCTGGGTTTCGGCGATAGCGATTACATGCATTTCCACTTCAATCCCGATCCGGCAGATCCGGGTCAGGGCCTGTACTTCATGCACGTCGACAACCCGCGTCACCACAGCCTCGCGCTCTATGAGGAGCCGGGCGAAAACCCCACGGGCTGTGTGCACACGATGCTCGAGGTGAAGAGCGTGGACGAGGTGGGCTATTGCCTCGACCGCGTGCAGGCCGCGGGCATTCCCGTGATCTCCACCATGGGCCGTCACACCAACGACCGCATGCTCTCGTTCTACATGCTCACCCCGGGCGGCTTTGCGATGGAATTCGGCTGCGAGGGGCTCAAGATGGACTGGAACGGCTACACGCCCACGGTGAGCGCGCTGCCGAGCATCTGGGGCCACAAGTTCCAGATGGCGGGCGGCGGTCACTGATCCGCGGCTTTGCTGCGGCGCGTATCCGCCTCGTCACCACCCAACCCCGAGGACGCATCATGCGCCGCAGCCTTGTCGCCCTTTGCCTTGCCGCCGGTAGCTCCCCCCTCCTGGCAGCCTGCCCCGATTTCCTCAATCAGGACGTGAAGCCCCTCGGCAAAACCGACACGGTCAATCTCTGCGAGCGCTATGCCGGCAAGCCGATGCTGATCGTGAACACCGCGAGCCACTGCGGCTTCACGCCACAATTCAAAGGTCTGGAAAAACTCTACAAAGCCTACCGTGACAAGGGCTTCGTGGTGGCGGGCTTCCCGAGTGACGATTTCAAGCAGGAAGCGGACAGCGCAACAGAAACCGCGAAGGTCTGTTACGTCAATTACGGGGTCACCTTTGATATGTATTCCCAGGTCCATGTGAAGGGCAGCGAGGCCCATCCCTTGTTCCGTGAACTGGGCGCCCAGTCAGAGGAGCCCAGCTGGAACTTCAACAAGTACCTCGTCGACAGAGACGGCAAGGTCGTGGCCCACTTCGGTTCCATGACATCCCCCGATGACAAGGACCTGAAAGAGGCTATCGAGAAACTCCTCTGACCCGGCATCCCGACGCGGTAGCCGGTACGTGCCTTCCGCCGTATGATCGGCCGACCGAGGCTGTTCCCGGGAGCCGCAGCGCGCATGTCAATGACCTGCCCCATCCCTCTCTCCCTTGTCGCCGGCGCGCTCGCGTTGGCGCTCGCGGGCTGTACTACCACCAAGATCGATGAGCGGCGCGTGACCTCGGCCTCGGTGGTGAGCGGCGACGCCGTGGTGGTGCTGGGGCGGCGCCATAGCAGTGACTACGAGACCGAACCTGACTTCATCCGCTGCGTGGGGGGCGGGGTGTCAAGGGCGGGCGCCAAGGTCCTGCCGGAACTCGAGTTCATGAACAGTTTTTACCCGTGGTTCGAACCGCGCACGGCACCGATGAGCATCAAGCGCCTGGAAGCGCTCATGCAAAAACCGCTTTTTGCCCAGAGCCTGCGCCAGACCAACCTCCGCTATATCGTGTGGGTCGATGGCCAGACGCAGACGGTGGACAAGGCAGGATCCATCTCCTGCGCGGTAGGGCCGGGTGGCGCGGGCTGCATCGGATTTGGCACGTGGGATGACTCCTCCACCTACGAGGCGAGCGTCTGGGACCTGCAGAAGATGGATACCGTCGCGCAGATCAGCGCCGAGGCCTCTGGTACGTCCTACATGCCCGCGCTGATCGTGCCCGTACCGCTGATCGCCCGCGTGCAGGCCGCGGCCTGCGACGGCCTTGCCAACCAGTTGCAGAACCTCTTTTCCAGCCCATGAAGCGCTTGCTGTTCGCGCTCTGCTTGCTCGCCAGCGTGCCGCTGGCCTCCGCGATGTCAGAGAAAAAAGAGGCCGAGATCGGCAAGAAGATGTACGACGACATCCTTGCCAAAATGCGCACCTACGACAACCCGAAGGTGGTCGGGTACGTGCGGCGTATCGGGGAGAGCCTGGCCGCGAACAGTGACCGCCCCGATATCGACTACACCTTCACGGTGCTGGACAGCCCCGACATCAACGCCTTCGCGACGCCGGGCGGGTACATCTACGTAAACCGCGGTCTGCTCGCCTATCTCGACTCCGAAGCGGAGCTTGCCGGCGTGCTGGCCCACGAGATCGCGCATGTCACCGAGCGCCACGCCTCGCGCCAGAACTGGATGGGCAAGGGCAGCAACGTTGCCTCGGCTGTCGTCGGCATCCTCGCGGCGATCAGCACCGGCAGCGGGGCGGTGGGCAGCGTCACGCAGGACGCCGCGAACATGGCGGGTACGGCGATGGTGCGGGGTTACGGGCGCGACATGGAGCTCGAGGCCGACAGCGAAGGCGCGCGGTTCATGCACAAGACGGGGTACGACCCGCAGGCGATGGTCGAGGTGCTGGGTGCGCTGAAGGATCAGGAGAGCTTCGCCCGCGCCAAGGCGCGCAAGGAGGGCCGGCAGGCCGCCACCTACCACGGCGTGTTCTCCACACACCCCGAGAACGACGAGCGTCTGAAGGAAGTGATTGCGGCCGCCGGAAAACTCGACGACGGCGTGCACCGCGAGACGCGTGCAGATGCTTTCCGCGAAGCCATTGATGGCATGAAATTCACCGAGGAACCCCGCTCTGCGGCGGTGATCGACAACCGCTATTACAACGGCAAGATGGGTTTCACCGTTGCCTTCCCCACCGGCTGGAAAGTGATGAAGCGCGCCAGTACCGTGCTCTCCGGCCCCAATCGCGACAACACCATCCTGCAGATGGGCGTGAAGCGCGCGATGCCGGAATTGGCGCCCCGCGATTTCGCCGACCAGATGCTGGGCATGAAGCCCCTGGAATCGGTGGAAGAACTGAAGGCGGGTGAGGGGATCGATGGCTTCACGGCGCTGATGCCGATGCAGGGTGCTGCGCCGCGGCGCGTGGCGGTGCTGTATTTCGGCTCCTACGCCTATGTGTTTGACGGGCGCACGGCCAATGCCGCGCTGGCGCCGTTCTACGACACGATGTTCCTTTCCGCCATCCGCAGTTTCCGCCCCATGACCAATACCGATCGCGATGCGGTACTGGGTATCCAGATCCATTACATCGAGGCGCCGGAGGGCATCAGTTTCGCGAAGCTTGCGGAGTCGAGCCCCGTGAAACCCTACCCTGAAGAAATGCTCCGCCTGGTGAACGGGTATTACCCGAAGGGAGAGCCGGAGCCGGGGGAGTGGATCAAGGTGTTTCGCTGAGGGGCGGCGTGAGCCGGGAATGCGTTTGGCAATGCGTTTGGCAATGCGGTTGAGTCATGCGTCGATGATGCGGCGCCTGACGCCGATGGCATGAGGGTGCTGACGCGGTTGGTAGCGGGCACGGCCCGCTTCTACGCGGGTAGCGGGCAACGCCGTGAGATCACGGCCCAGAGAGGTGCGCTGGTGTAGGAGCGCGCCATGCGCGCGACAAGCAGTCCGAGCTCTCCGCAATCGAGTGGCGTGCGGCGATGACATGGGCACAACGGCTGAAGCGGGTCTTCGGCGTCGATGTGGAGAACTGCATGCGCTGCCGCAAGGCGCTGAACGTCATCGCTTGCATCGAGGAGCCGGTGTGCGCTCGCGAGAGTACCTTCGGTGATCTGCCGGGAGCCCGGAAATGACCATCGCGCGCGCGGCGGCGTCCGAGAAGCGGCTTGCGGTGAATCCGCAGGCGAAGGAACTAGCCCGGTGATCCGGGTTCAGGGAGACGGGCGTAGGACGCTCTAAACGCTAATCCTGCACAGCAGAGGTACGATGACATGCACTCTACAAATGTAGGTGAACTCTTCGCCGAAGCCGAAGAGGTTTCGGGAGCAGGTGTATCTATGGAGATCCTTACCTCTACTGACGCAGAGGGCGTCGTTGTTGGCTACAC
>JBILEG010000244.1:0-5634 GCA_044352225.1 Pseudomonadales bacterium
CGTGGCACGGTCGCGTGAACTTGCGGCCCGTTACGGCGAGCATTTCCTGCCGCCCGCCTCTTTGGTGGCGCGGGCCGAACGCAACGAGATGTATTGAGAAAACGTGGCCCGCAGGACCCCGGGCAGGCAGTAACGACAGGAGCAAGACGATGATCCCACGCACCCTCTACAGCGAAGAGCACGAGATCTTCCGCGCCAGCGTCCGCAAGTTCCTCGAGCAGGAATGCGCGCCGCACCACGAGCGCTGGGAGGAAGAAGGCAACGTCGACCGCGAGATCTGGAACAAGGCCGGCGCGCAGGGTTTCCTCTGCCCCACCGTCTCCGAGGAGTACGGCGGCGCCGGCACCGATTTCCTCTACAACTGCGTGATCGACGAGGAAATCGCGGGGGCGGGCCTCTCCGGCATCGGCTGGGGGCTGCACAACGACATCGTCGCGCCGTATATCGTCAATTACGGCAGCGAGCTGCTGAAGAAAAAATACCTGCCGCGCATGGCCACCGGCGAACTGGTCAGCGCCATTGCCATGTCCGAGCCCGGCGCGGGCTCCGACCTGCAAGGCATCAAAACCTCGGCCGTGCGCGACGGCGATGACTACGTCATCAATGGCTCGAAGATCTTCATCACCAACGGCTACCTGTCGGATCTGGTGATCGTGGTCGCCAAGACCGATCCGGCTGCCGGTGCCAAGGGCACGAGCCTGTTGCTGGTCGAGGCCGGCATGGCGGGCTTCAGCAAGGGCCGCAAGCTGAAGAAGGTGGGCATGAAGGCGCAGGACACCGCCGAGCTCTTCTTCGACAACGTGCGCGTGCCGGCCGAAAACCTGCTTGGCGAAGAGGGCATGGGGTTCATCTACCTGATGCAGGAGTTGCCGCAGGAGCGCTTGTCGGTGGCGGTGAATGCCATCGCGGCCACGGAGTCTGCGCTGCGCCTCACGGTGGACTACGTGAAAGAGCGCAAGGCCTTCGGCAAGCCGGTGTCGGCCTTCCAGAACACGCAGTTCAAGTTGGCCGAGATGGACTCCGAGGTGAGCGCGATGCGCGTGTTCATCGACCGCTGCATCGAGCTGCACCTGCAGGGGAAGCTCGATATTCCCACCGCAGCGAAGACCAAGCTCCTCTCTACCGATCTGCAGTGCAAGGTGATCGACGAGTGCGTGCAGTTGCACGGCGGCTACGGCTACATGTGGGAGTACCCGATCGCGCGGGCGTGGGCCGATTCACGCGTGCAGCGGATTTATGCGGGCACCAACGAGGTGATGAAGGTGATCATTTCGCGGGCTTTGCTGGGCTGAGCACCCGCTGAAAAGCGGTCGTGTTGTCGCGGGCATGGCCCGCTCCTACAACGACGGCTGTCGGGGGCATGGCCCGCTCCTGCAACGAGGGCTGTCGGGGACGTGGCATGCTGTGTATCGGGGGCGTATCCCGCTCCTGCGTAGGAGCGGGCCATGCCCGCGACAGGCGCCCGGAACTCAGGACAACTTCGCTCCGCCACCCGGCCCCGTCGCCTGCTGAAGGATCTCCAGCCTGTCCACGCCGTGGCTCAGGAACTCCTCGCCGTAGAGCCGCCGGTAAGGTTCTGCTTTTTCAGCCACCTCCTCCGGATCGAGGCGCTTGAAGGCTTTCTCGCCCAGCTGGCGGATCAGGTCGCGCTCCACCAGCCGGTCGTTCAGCTGGTCCCAGAAGCTGTCGTTCTCGAACTGCTCGATGAACTGCACCGCGTCGCTCAGCTCGTCGTACTCGCGGGTGAGCCAGTAGCGCTGCTCCCCGGCATCGAATTCCACCAGCTCACCGCAACCGAACTCGTCGGCCAGCGCCAGCACCTTCTGCTCCAACGCCCGCAGCGGCGTGCCCTCGGGCGGCTCCTCGGGGCTGTAGGCGTGCAGTACCCAGTCGGCGATCTCGAGCACGGTGAGCAGCGACTGGTAATCGCGGCGGGTGAGGTCGATCTTCATCTCAGCCCGCCTTTGCGGAGGGGCGCGCCGACACGGCCGCGTACCAGCGCAGGATGTTAGTGCACTCGGCCGGGATGCTTTTGCGGATCCAGCGCGCGAAGTCGCAGGTGCAGAGCGCGTCGATATCGGCCATGGTGTAGCTGCTGCCCACCACGAAATCCCGACCTTCCAGGCGCGCATCCAGCGTGCTCCAGAAGAGTTCGAGACGCTTCAGCCCACGCTCCACCAGCACCGGCTCCTGCGCCAGCGCGAGCGGCCCGGGCACACTGCGGTTGGCGAAGTTGGGATTGCTGTTGCGGAAAGCCTCGGCCACCGCCATCAGGCCTTCGTTGAAGATACGGGTGCTCCACTCGCGGATCTCACCCTTCTCGAGCGCGCTGCTGCCGAGGAGCGGCCGCTCGGGGTGCAGTGCTTCGAGGTAATCGCAGATCGCCACAACCTGAGTGAGCACCGTGCCGTCGTCTGCCACCAGCACCGGCACCGTGCTCATGGGGTTCAGTGCCACGAAGGCGGGAGCGAACTGCCCGCCGTTCATCAGATCGACCGGCTCGAAGGGAATATCCAGACCTTTCTCGGCCATGAAGATGTGGAGGCGACGGGGATTGGGTGCAGCCGGATAGCTGTAGAGCTTCATGCGCGGGCGTCCTGGAGAGCGGGAAGTGCGCGCAATCTGGCAGCGGGGGAACGGAGCGTCAAGCGCGCGCTGCGGTTGCCGCGGCCTCACGCAGTTCGCGCTTCAGGAGCTTTCCGCTGGGGTTGCGGGGGAACTCCTCGACGAAGGTGAGCCCACGCGGCACCTTGAAGCCCGCAAGTCGCTCGCGGCACGCCGAGATGATCTGCTCGGCAAGGGGCGCGGGCGCGGCACCTGCTGCAGGCACCACGAAGGCGTGTATGCGCTCGCCCCACTCCGCGTCCGGCACGCCGACCACCGCCACATCCACCACGCCCGTCACGGTGCGGATCACGGCCTCGACCTCGGCGGGGTACACGTTCACGCCACCGGTGATGATCATGTCCTTCTTGCGATCGACGATGCGGATGAATCCCTCGCCGTCACGCATCGCGAGATCGCCCACCGTCACCCATCCGTCGATCACGGCCTCGGCCGTTTCACGAGGGCGGTTCAGGTAGCCGTTGAAGCTGTAGGGGCTGCGGCAGAAGAGCTCGCCTACCTCGCCGGCGGGCACCACCGCTCCGTGCGCATCGCGCAGTTCCACTTCCATACCCCACACCGGCGTGCCGACGCTGCCTGGCTTGCGGAGCAGATCAGCCGGGCGGATGTTGCTCACGATCCCGCACTCGGTGGAACCATAGGTCTCGTGCAGCAGGCCCTCACCGAGCCAGGCCACCATGCCCTCCTTGAGCGGCTGGCTGAGCGCCGCGGCGTTCGAGATCACGGTCTTCAGGCGGTGCCGCGCGCGCGCCTGCGCCAGCAGCGGCGCCGGCAGCTGCAACAGCCGGTGGATATGCGTGGGCACCATGAAGACGCCGCTGTAGCGCCCGCTGCCGAGTTCCTCGGCGATGCGGCCGGCGTCGGCCTGCATGAGGATGGTGCAGCTGCCACCCGTCATGAGCGGCGCACAGGCAAAAACGAACCCCGCACCGTGGTACATCGGTGCAAGCGCGAGGAAATGGTCTTCGGTGCCGAAGCAGCCATATTCCATGGCCATCGCCATGAAGGTGAGCATGCGGCTGCGGTGCGAAAGCAACACGCCTTTCGGCGTGCCCGTGGTGCCCGAGGTGTAGGACATCGCGAAGGGCTGGCATTCGTCGACCACGGGCAGACGCGGCGCAGCAGCGGCCGATGCCAGGGCAGCTTCGTATTCATCACCGATCCGCAGCACGCGGATACCGGCCGCGATAGCCACCTCGGCGGCAGACGCGCACTCCGGGTGCAGCACCACTGCGCGCGGTGCGCAGTCGGCAAGGATGGCCGCCAGTTCCGCTGCGGAGAGACGCGGGTTCAGCGTGGCGACGATGGCGCCACAGTCCGAGAGCCCGATGACGATCTCGGGATACTCGATGCAATTGGGCGCGAGCAGCGCCACCACATCGCCGTTGCGCAAGCCTAGCGTGCCCGCACCGACGGCGGCACAAGAGGCCACGCGCTGCGCGAGATCCGCATAGCTCAGCTGCCGCTCGCCGTCATCAAGGGCGGTCTTGTCCGGGTCGCGCCGTGACACGAGCCGCAGCCCGGCACCCAGCGTGAGGGAGCGGAAGGCGTCGGGGCGGGCAGGCTCGAGCGTCAGGCTGCTGGTCATGGCGGGCCGACTTCCGGTGCCTGCGTGGAGCGCAGGCGAGCACGCAACGCGGGAAAGACGCGCAGCGCGTTCTCGCGCGTCACGGCCGAGAAGGCTTCCTCGCGCAAGCGATGGGCACGCAGTTCATCCATGGCGCGTCCGGGTGCGATCACGGGCCAGTCGGTGCCGAAGAGGACCTTCTGTTGCCCGTAGCTGTTCATGTAATGAAGCAGCGGTGCGCTCAGATGCTTCGGCGCGTAGGCATCGATGCCGATGTACACGCGCTCATGCTTCCACGCCATCGCGATCATTTCCTCGACCCAGGGCGTGCCGATGTGGATGCCGATCAGATCGAGCTCGGGAAAATCGATGGCAATGCGGTCGAGCAGGATGGGGCGCGCGACGGAGGGCAGGCGCACATCCTTCTGGTAAATCAGGTTCTGGCCCACCTGCATCATGATCGGGATGCCGAGCTCGCAGCACTTCGCGTACACCGGGTACCAGCGCGCGGCATCGGGCGGCAGGCTGAACCAGTGCGGGTAGCTGTGCGCGCCCACGAAGCCCAGATCGTTCACCGCGTGCTCGAGATCGCGCAACTGCTCCATGCCACGTGTCGGGTCTATGCCTGCAAGGCCCGAGAAGCGGTCCGGGTGCAGCCGGCACCAGCGCGCCACCTGCTCATAGGGAATCTCGAAGGAAAACTTCCAGTGGCGGTCGCCGGCGCGCACCGCAATCAGCAGCGAATGCTCCACGCCGGCCGCATCCATCATGCGCAGGTAGTCGTCAACGGAAACGCCACCGCGCCACGCCTCGGGCATGCGCACCTTCGCCATGAAATCGGCGTCGAAACCGGTCTGTCCGTTGGCGACCTCCAAAGGCGTGAACAGATTGCAGACGATGTCGATGGCGCCGCTCACGACGCCCCCTTGGTTTCGTCGATCAGACTGTTCAGGTGGTTCGGATCCATGTAGGGCCGCACGCAGCGGATGCGCCCGTCCTTCACCGTGGCGCGCAGCACGTAGCGGTTCTCGTAGGAGACGCCACCGCGCGTTGTCGAGATCGCCGAGTACTCTGCCGCGACCTCGCCGTCCGGGTTGCTCATCACTGCATGAACCTCAATGCTGAGGCCAACGTCCGGGTCGAAGCCCGCGATCATGTCGTCCAGCACCGCATCGCAGGCATCGTGCGCGCGCATCGGGCGCGGGTACGGCAGCGAGGGCATGAACCACCATTCGGCATCGTCTGCAAACGTGGCTTTCGCGGCGTCGCGCTGACCGTCCCACAGGGCCCGCAGGAAACGCATCACGGTCTGTTCGGCCGTCTCGATCATGCCGCGTTACCCGTGGCAGCCAGCACGTCGAAACGGCCGATGTCGAGCCGAAGCGGAATCGCGTCGTCCTGATAGCGGCGCGCCAGCCAGAAATCCAGCGCATGCCCCATCG
>JBILEG010000245.1:0-5627 GCA_044352225.1 Pseudomonadales bacterium
GACGGGCATGGCTTCCTTGGTGAGGCTGGTGAACACCAGTTCGCCCTCGCTGCCGTCGGGCAGCACCTCGCCTGTCTGCGGATCGACGATCTCGGGATAGAAGTGGTCTTCCCAGATGGTGGGGCCGTCCTTGGTTTCGATGCACTCCTGCGCGACGCCGGGGCCCATCACTTCGGAGAGACCGTAAATGTCCACGGCATCCATCCGCAGCCTGCCCTCGATTTCGGTGCGCATGGCTTCGGTCCAGGGCTCTGCGCCGAAAATGCCCACGCGCAAGCGCAGGCTTGCGGGGTCTATGCCCTGGCGCTCCATCTCGTCAGCCAGATTCAGCATGTAGGAGGGCGTCACCATGATGATGTCCGGATCGAAATCTCGGATCAGCTGCACCTGCTTCTCCGTCTGCCCGCCCGACATGGGGATCACGGCGCAGCCGAGGCGTTCGGCGCCGTAATGTGCGCCAAGTCCGCCGGTGAAGAGTCCATAGCCATACGACACGTGCACCTTGTCGCCTGCATGACCGCCGGCGGCCTTGATCGAGCGCGCCACCACCTCGGCCCAGGTGTCTATGTCCCGCGCGCTGTAGCCCACCACCGTGGGTTTGCCCGTGGTGCCGCTGGATGCGTGGATGCGGACCACCCGTTCCATGGGTACCGCGAACATGCCAAAGGGATAGTTGTCCCTCAGGTCTGACTTGGTGGTGAAAGGGAAGCGGGCGAGATCGCCGAGGCTGCCGAGATCTTCCGGACGCACGCCGTGCGCGTCGAATTTCGCCCGGTACACGGGGGAATTCGCGTAGGCGTGGGCCAGCGAGGTTTTGAGGCGCTCCAGCTGCAGCGCGCGCAATTCGTCGATGCTCGCGGTTTCGATGGCATGCAGGGGGCCGGGACGCGCGGATGGCTTCATCGTGTTTCTCCTCCGGGTGAGGAAATGTAATACACGAAATTGACCGAATACAACTTGTGTGTATCATAAAGGCGCGCGCTCTTCCGGCTGCGCTCCACGGGAGGTGAATGTGGCGACAGCAACGATCCAGAGCCATGTCTGCGGGCAGTGGGTGAGCGGAGCAGGGGCCGGCGCGCCGCTGTTCAACGCGGTGACGGGCGAGGAGATCGGTCAGGCAGGTACGGGTGGCGTGGATTTCGCCGCGGTGCTTCGCTTTGCGCGTGAGACGGGTGGGCCGGCGCTTCGCCTTCTCACCTTCCACCAGCGTGCCGCCATGTTGAAGCGCCTCGCGCAGCACCTGATGGAACGCAAGGAACAGTTCTACGCGGTCTCTGCATGGACGGGCGCGACGCGTGCCGATGGTTGGGTGGACATCGAGGGCGGGATCGGCACGGTTTTCAGTTACGCGAGCATCGCGCGCCGCGAACTGCCCAACGAATGCTTCCTGGTCGAGGGCCCTGCCGAGCGGCTCTCGGCAAAGGGCGGCTTCATTGGCCGCCACATCCTCGTCCCGCGCGAAGGCGTCTCGGTACACATCAATGCCTTCAACTTCCCGTGCTGGGGCATGCTCGAGAAGATCGCCCCCAGCCTCCTGGCCGGCGTACCTGCCATCGTGAAACCTGCGACTGCCACCTCGTTCCTCACCGAGGCGATGGTGCGGGAGATCGTCGCCTCGGGCATCCTGCCTCCCGGCGCGCTGCAACTGCTCTGCGGCAGTGTCGGCGACCTGCTGGACCATCTCTGTGAGCAGGACAGTGTCACCTTCACGGGCTCTGCCGCCACGGGCCGGCGATTGCGCGTCCACCCGAACATCGTCGCGAACAGCATTCCCTTCAACATGGAAGCGGATTCGCTTAACTGCTGCATCCTCGGCGCCGGTGTCGATCCCGGCGAGCCCGAGTTCGATCTCTTCGTGCGTGAGGTGGCGCGCGAGATGACGGTGAAGGCCGGCCAGAAGTGCACCGCCATTCGCCGCATCATCGTGCCGGCGGGGCGAGTGGATGCCGTCATCGCGGCACTGCGGGCACGCCTCGCCACCGTCACCGTGGGCGACCCGGCGGTTGAGGGCGTGCGTATGGGGCCGCTTGTCGGCAACGCGCAGCGCGCAGACGTGTGGGAGGCGTTGGCTGCTATCCGCCCGGGTGCGGAAGTCGTGCACGGCGGCAGCCCCGACATCGAGGTGCAGGGTGCGGATGCCGCCAAAGGCGCGTTTTTCCCCGCGACCCTGCTGCATTGCGCCCAGCCCTTCGCGCGGCGCGAAGCCCACGAGATCGAAGCCTTCGGCCCTGTTGCGACCGTCATGCCCTACGCCGATACCGACGAGGCGATCGCGCTCGCCCGGCTCGGCAAGGGGAGCCTGGCAGGCTCGCTGGTCAGCGCGGATGACGCGGAAGCCGTGCGGGTGATCCTGGGCACTGCTGCCTGGCACGGACGGATGCTCGTCCTGAACCGCCATTGCGCCAAGGAATCCACCGGGCACGGCTCGCCGCTTGCCTCTCTGGTGCACGGTGGCCCCGGGCGCGCCGGCGGCGGCGAGGAGTTGGGCGGCGCGCGGGCGATCAAGCACTACATGCAGCGCACCGCGATCCAGGGTTCACCCGACACGCTCACGGCGATCACGCGTGAGTTCAATCCGGGTTCGCGGCAGATCGACACCGGGGTGCATCCTTTCCGCCGGTATTTCGAAGACCTGCAGATCGGCGAGACGCTGATCACACACCGCCGCACCGTCACGGAGGCCGACATCGTGAATTTCGGCTGCGTCTCCGGTGATCACTTCTATGCGCATTTCGACGAGACTGCCGCCAAGGATTCGCTCTTCGGCAAGCGCGTGGCGCACGGCTATTTCGTGATCTCTGCTGCGGCGGGCATGTTCGTGTCGCCCGCGCCGGGACCCGTGCTGGCGAATTACGGGCTGGAGAGCCTGCGCTTCGTGGAGCCCGTCGGCATCGGCGACACCATCCGCGCCCGCCTCACCGCCAAACGCAAGATCGCCAAAGACCCGCGTCCGGGCGAACAGCCCAACGGCGTGGTGGCCTGGGACGTCGAAGTCACCAACCAGCACGACAAGCCCGTAGCGGTGTACGAGATCCTGACGCTGGTCGCGATGCGGGGGGAGAGTGCATGAGCTTCGAGACGATCGAGTACGCAGTGGAGCAGGGCGTTGCCACGCTGCGCCTGAACCGCCCCGAGACGCTGAACAGCTTCAACACGCAGATGCACCGCGAGGTACGGGAGGCTTTGACGCGCGTCCGCAAGGACGCCGCCGTGCGCTGCCTGCTGGTGACCGGCAACGGTCGCGGCTTCTGCGCCGGCCAGGATCTGAACGACCGTGCCGTTGCGCCCGGCGCGGAACCGGTGGATCTGGGTGATTCGGTGGAGCAGAACTACAACCCCCTGATCCGTGCCATCACCACGCTCGAGAAGCCCGTCGTGTGCGCCGTGAACGGTGTGGCCGCAGGCGCGGGTGCAAGCATCGCACTTGCCTGCGACATCGTGCTGGCAGCACGTTCGGCGAATTTCGTGCAGGCCTTCGCGAAGATCGGCGTGATTCCCGATTCCGGCGGCACCTGGATCCTGCCCCGCGCACTCGGATTGCCGCGTGCCAAGGCACTCGCCATGCTGGGCGAGAAGCTCCCCGCAGCGCGTGCCGAGGAGTGGGGCCTGATCTGGAAGTGCGTCGATGACGAGTCACTGGCCCCCGAGGCGCAGGCGATGGCCAGCTACCTCGCTGCCCAACCCACGCGGGCTCTGGCCCGCATCAAGCAGGCCATGAACGCCTCGGGCAGCAACACCCTGCACGAGCAGCTCGAGATGGAGAAAGGCTTCATGCGCGAGCTCGGCTACAGCCACGACTACCGTGAAGGCGTCGCCGCTTTCCGCGAGAAGCGCAAGCCGGAGTTCCGGGGCGAATGAGTACGACAGATGCAGCGGCAGCGCAGGCTCTCGCCGAGGCCTGCGCCAGGGCTTTGTTCGCGGATGATCGGGCCTCGCAGGCTCTGGGCATGGCGCTGGAAAGCGTGCAGCCCGGCCGTGCACTTCTTCGCATGGAGGTGCGCGAGGACATGACGAACGGCCACGGCACCTGCCACGGCGGTTTCATCTTCACGCTGGCTGATTCCGCCTTCGCCTTTGCCTGCAACACGCACAACCGCGTCACGGTGGCGCAAGCCGCCAAGATAGATTTCCTGCGTCCTGCAAGACGCGGCGATCTGTTGCGTGCAGAGGCGCGTGAGGTCAGCCGCGGCGGCCGAAGCGGGCTCTACGACGTCGAGGTGCGCCGCGCCGACGGCGAGCTCGTGGCCTGTTTCCGGGGCAATTCCCACAGTTCCGACAAACCCCTGGTCGAGGATCATCGATGAGCAGCGAGGCCTACATCTGCGATGCCGTGCGCACCCCCATCGGACGCTACGGCGGCGTGCTCGCGCAGGTGCGCACGGATGATCTTGGCGCCGTGCCGATCCGCGCGTTGATAGCCCGCAATGCCGGCGTCGACTGGAGCCGGGTGGAGGACGTGTATTACGGCTGCGCCAACCAGGCGGGCGAAGACAACCGCAACGTGGCGCGCATGAGCGGTTTGCTGGCGGGTCTTCCGGTGGACGTCACGGGCGTGACCGTGAATCGCCTGTGTGGCAGCGGGCTCGATGCTGTCGGGACCGCGGCGCGCGCTATCCGTGCCGGTGAGGCGGGTCTGCTCATTGCCGGTGGCGTGGAGTCGATGTCGCGCGCGCCCTTCGTGATGCCCAAGGCCGATGCCGCCTTCTCGCGCGAGGCGCAGATCTTCGACACCACCATTGGCTGGCGCTTCGTCAATCGTCTGATGAAACAGCAGTACGGCGTGGACTCGATGCCCGAGACCGGCGAGAACGTGGCAGCAGAGTTCGGGATTTCCCGCGAGGATCAGGATCTCTTCGCCTGGCGCAGCCAGCAGCGCGCGGGGGCCGCGATGGCATCCGGGCGTTTCGCCGCAGAGATCGTCCCGGTCAGCATCGAACGGCGCAAGCAGGCCCCGTTGGTGATCGACGCGGACGAGCACCCGCGCCCGGATACCACATTGGAGGCGCTCGCCAAACTCGGCACGCCTTTTCGCGATGGCGGCACAGTCACAGCGGGCAACGCCTCCGGTGTCAACGATGGTGCCTGCGCATTGTTGCTTGCGTCCGGAGACATGGCCCGTGAGTACGGTCTGCGTCCGCGTGCCCGCGTCGTGGGTATGGCGGTGGCCGGGGTTGCGCCGCGCATCATGGGCATAGGGCCCGCGCCGGCCACACGCAAGTTGCTGGAGCGCACCGGTCTGTCCATCGCCGACATGGACGTGATCGAGTTGAACGAGGCGTTTGCGGCGCAAGGTCTGGCAGTGATGCGCCAGCTCGGGATCGCGGACGACGACTCGCGCGTCAATCCCAACGGTGGCGCCATCGCTCTGGGGCATCCGCTCGGCATGAGCGGCGCACGCCTCGTCACGACCGCCCTCTGCGAACTCGAACACCGTGGTGGCCGCTACGCACTCTGCACGATGTGCATCGGCGTGGGGCAGGGCATAGCACTCATCATCGAGCGCCTCTGAGCGCGCGTACCGGAGGTACAGGCATATGACAGACAGCAGTTCCCTGAACGAAGATCTCCTGCGCCGTTTCCAGGCGCGCATCGATGCCGAGCAGCGCATCGAGCCCAAGGACTGGATG
>JBILEG010000246.1:0-5596 GCA_044352225.1 Pseudomonadales bacterium
GTGCAGGACTTCCATCGCGACAGCCGCGCCATCCGCGACACCTGGCGCTCGGTGCTCGATGCCGACGAGATCGCGCGGGTGCGCCACATCACGGCACCGGTGCGCGAGTGCTTGCCGCACAGCTCCCGGAGTGCTGCGTGAATACCCTGGCCCGGGAACCCGGCACACGGGAGCTCTCCCGTGGTGCGCTGCAGACGCTCGTCCTGCGCCTCGGCGGCGGTGCCCTGGAATTCCTTCTCAATCTGGTGGTCGCGCGCGTCTGCGGTGCGGCCGGTGCGGGGCTCTTCCATTCGGCCGTCACGGCGGCCAACGTGGCCTCGGTGTTCGCCCGCCTCGGGCTGGACAACACGGTGCTCCGCCGTACGGCGGAGCACGCAGCCGCGGGTGAAGAGGCGGCGCTGCGCGGCGTGGTGGCGGGTAGTGCCCGCCTCGCGCTGGCCACCTCCGCCTTGGCGGCACTGCTTCTCGTGGTGCTGGCGGGGTGGCTTGCCCGCAGCGTCCCGGCAGTGCGCGAGGCGGGGCCGCTGCTGCAACTCGCCGCGCTCGGCGTGCTGCCCCTCTCGATCGCCTGCCTGCACGGTGAGGCGCTGAAGGCGCTGCGCCGTGTCGCGGCCTCGCAGTTCGTCTCGGCGATGCTGCTCCCGGGCGCGGCCTGCGTCGCGGCGCTGCTGCTGGCGCCGCGCTTCGGTGCCGGCGGTGCCGTCCTGGCCTGGGTGCTCGGGGCGTTCCTCGCGGCCGGCGCCGGGGCCCTGTGCTGGCGCCATGCGATGCGAGCCTGCCCGCCGCCCGTCCCCGTGCCCTCGCGGGAGCTGCTGGCGGGCAGCCTTGCCTTGCTCTGGGTAAAGACTGCACGCCTTGGCACCGGCTGGATGGCGACGGCGGCGCTGCTGCTCTGGTCTTCGATGGCGGACGTGGGTGTCTACAACGTGGCACTGCGCCTCTCGCTCGCGCTGGGGCTGCTGCTGATGGCGGTGAACAGCGTGGCGGCGCCCGGCTTCGCGGCACGCGTAAGGCTCGGTGACCCTGCGGGCCTGCAACGCCTGGCGCGGCGCGCCACCGTGATGGCGCTTGTGGCGGGCGGGCCCGTGGCCCTGCTGCTGCTCGTTTTTCCGGCGGCCGTGATGGGGCTTTTCGGCGCGGAGTTCGCGCTTGCCGGCCCGACCGTGCTGCAGGTGCTGGTGCTGGGGCAGTGCATCAACCTGCTCACCGGCCCTGTGGCCTACCTGCTCACCATGAGCGGCAACGAGGCGGCGCTGCAGCACTGCATGACGGTGGCGGTGCTGGCCGGCGGCCTCTGCCTGCTGCTGCTGCAGCGCGAGGGAGCGCTGGGCGCGGCGATCGCCACGACGGTGGCGATGGTGCTGCAGAACCTGGGCGCGGCCTGGTGTGTGTGGCGGCGGCTGGGCTTCGTGCCCACTCCCTTGCCGTTGCTCCGGAGCGCCACGCCATGATCGCGAAAGCTGCCCTCGCCTCCCCGCCGCAGGCGAGGCTGTTGCTGCTGGCGCTGTTCGGCGGCATCTTCACGATCAAGGTCCCGGTGCTGATCGCAGCGGGCCTGCTGGGCGGCATCCTGCTCTTCGCATGGAACACTGCGACGCGCGGCGCCATCGACCGGCTGAGCCTGCTGATACTCGCCAACCTGCTGTTCTGGCTCCTGAGCGGCTTCACCACCGGAGCGCTCAGTTTCGGGATGCTGGCCGAGCCTGCGTACTACAGCAACGAAGGCCGGGTGTTCCTCACCTATTTCGCGTTCCTCACGCTGGCGGCCTGCACCGCCACGGCGGGCACCCTGCGCGACGCGGTACGGCTGATCGCCGTGCTGGCAGCGCTCGGGCTGTTGCTGTTTGCCGTGTGGGCAGTTGCGCGGCCCGAGCTCCTGTCGGTGGGGCGAGCGCGCAATTTCGGCGGGCTGCTCACCTCGCATACCGGCAGTGGCACGTTCTTCTCGGTGCTGGCGGTGTTTCTCATGATCTACGGCGCGCGCGTCGGCTCGCGCGTGCTGGTGCTGCTGGGTGTCGCCGGCCTGCTCCCGGTGCTGGGCAGCGGCTCGCGCGAAGCGCTGGTGGCGCTGGTGGCGGTGCTGATCTGGTACCTGCGGCGCGGGCTCACACGGCGCACTGCCTTGCCGGTGCTGGCGCTGGTCGTCTCCCTGGTCGCGGTGGCGCCGGTGCTCGCGCCCCACACATGGGAGCGCACGACGCGGCTGTTCACCGCAGATACCGTGCAGAGCGTGGTGGCGCAGGTCGAGCGCATGGGCGCCCGGCACTGGGAGCCGGGTCAGGAGAAGGATCTGGAGGGCGAGGAATTCAACGTCCTGTCGCGCGTGTTGTATTGGGGATATGCCCTGCAGCGCTTCGCGGACAGCCCGTTCCTGGGCGCGGGCTTCGGCCGCTTCAACGATCAGTACGTGCACTTTGACGGGCTGCCCGGCGTCTATTACTTCGGCGTCTCGGCGCAGAACAGCGCAGCCACCCTGCACGCCCACAACACCTACCTGCACATGCTGGCCGAGACGGGCATCTTCGGTCTGCTGTTGCTGCTCGCGGTCTGGCGTGGCCTTTGGCAGCGCAACGCGCGGGCGATGCAGACCTTCGCGCATCTGCCTGCAGTGCTCGCTTATTACGAGGCGCTGCAGGCGCTGATGGTTTTCCTGCTGGTGGCCGCCTTCTTCGGGCACGCGCTCTGCGCGCCGATCGATGCGATTCCCACCCTCGCCCTGCTCGGCGTAGGTGCTGCGTTCCAGCGGGCACACGCACCGGCCTCCCCGGGCCGGCTTGCTGCGCTTTCGGCGTGGCGAGGGAGGCGCACGTGAGCCTGCGCCCCTTGCTGTGCAGCCTGCTGTTTCTCTGCATCCTCTCAGGGGGCACTGCACGCGCCGGCAGTACCACGCCCGATCCCTGGTTCCGTTATTTCTCTGCGCAGGGCCAGCACGCGGACTGGGCCGGCACCGTGCGCGGCAAGGACCGCGGCAGCCAGGACAGCGCGCGCCTGGCGGGTGAGGGGGATCTGATCGTGCCCGTTGACTGGGGGCTGCGCTCGGGCAAGGACCCGCAGGCCGTGGCGGGTGTGGTGCGAGCGATACGTGAAGGGAAGGCGCAGCCCGCGAAGCGCGAACTTGCCGCTCGCGTGCGTGCGCTCGAGCAGGCGCACCGTGGCGGGCAGGTGTACTGGCAGGTGGGTAACGAGATCAATTCCCGCAGCATGGCCCGCTCGCTCGGCGCCGCCGGGGGCGTGATGGCCGCGGGCCATGACGACCCGGCACTGATCCCGCTGTACGCGGAGCTGCTCTTCGCGCCAGCGGTCGAGGTCCTGCGCGGCGCCGGCAAGGATCTTTACTCGGATCCGCGCCGCATACGCATCGTGCTCGGCAGCATCGCGAACATCCACCGTGAGGTTTCGCGCGAGTGGTTGCGCACCTTGCTGGCCTACCGCATCGAGGGAACTTACGCACCGACTCTTGCCGGCCAGCGCGTCGCGGACCTGGTCTCGGTGGTTTCGGTGCATTACGCCGCCACCGCAGACGATCCGCCCTGGCAGGGGATTTTCGACGCCATAGCGGCGCAGTTGCAGGAGGGCGGCATCGCACCTGCGATCTGGGCCACGGAGGAACTGGGCAAACGACGTGCGGCGCGCGGCCTCGGTGCGGCCACAGCGGTGCGCGTGGCGGCGGCGTATCTGGCGCGGGGGGCAGAGCGCCAGCAAACGGCCGAGCTGCTGCGCTGTTCGTTCTATGGCTGGACGCGCGGCGCGCCCGGCACCACGGCTGATGAGGGCATGCAGATGCTGCTCGCGCACTTCGGGCGTGAACGCGTGGCGTATCTCGGCAGCGTGCAGGGCGAGGCGCCCGGTCTCGAGAGCCGTGTGTTCGGCGCGGGCGCTGCACCGGGGCGGCGTCTGGTGGTGCTGCACGGGCGTGCCGGTGAGGCTGGATCCCTTGTCTCTTTCACACTGCCGGCGCCTGCGGGCGGCAGTGCCGCGGCGGCGCCGCGCGTCACCGGCACGCTGCTTGGCGCGCAAGGGCCGAAGACGATCGATTTCGTTGCGCGCGCGGCCGCTGACGGTGGCCCGGTGCAATACCGCCCCTCAAGGCCCGTACCCGTCGGACGCGGCGAGACGCTGCTGCTGCGGGAGTCTCCTTGAGCGCCCGGTTGGAGGTGCTCTACATCGCCGGCTGCGGTCGCAGCGGCAGCACGCTGCTCGACAATATCCTCGGCCAGCTCGAAGGCTGTTTTTCCGGCGGCGAGCTCTGGCACATCTGGCGCCGCGGGCTGATCGAGAACCGGCGCTGCAGCGACGGGCCTGCCTTTCGCGAGCACCCGTTCTGGCGCGAGGTCTTCGCGCGCGGCTTCGGCGGCATGGAAGCGATTTCTGACGAAGAGTCCGAAGCCCTTGCCCGATGGGCGCGCTCGCTGCTGGTCTCCGGGCGCTATCCGCAACTCGCGCTCGGCCGCATGCCCGATGTGAGCACCGGCCTCGAGGCCTACCGCGCGGCGCTCGCGCGGCTCTACGGTGCGATCGCCGCGGTGAGCGGGGCGCGGCTGCTGGTGGATTCCTCGAAATCGCCTGTGTACGCGGCCTGTCTCGGCAGCGTCCCGGGCGTGCGCCTGCGTGTGCTGCAGCTCGTGCGCGATCCGCGCGCGGTGGCGCACTCCTGGGCCCGTCACCGGGAGCAGCCGGACAAGGGCGGCATGATGGATCGTCACGGCACGCTGTGGTCGGCACTGCAGTGGCGGCTTGCCAATGCCGGCGCGCGCACGCTTGGCCGTTGCGGGGACATCCCGCATCTGACGCTGCGTTACGAGGATTTCGTGCGTGCACCGCGCGCCGAGCTCCGCGCCCTGCTCGACTGGCTGGGGCATGACGGCGCCGGGTTCCCGTTTTCGGGCGATGAGCGTTTCCTGCTGCGTCCGGGTTGCGCGTTCGCAGGTAATCCCGGCCGCTTCCGCACGGGCCTGCAGACGCTCAGCCCCGACGAGGAATGGCGATCGGCGATGCCGGCGGGGCGTCGCTTGCTGCTGGAGGCGCTGACGGCGCCCGAGCTGCGCCGCTATGGCTACGCCGGTGCCGCGCCTGTGGGCAAGCCGGCATGAGCCGCCCGCAACGCGTGCCGGATTTCCTCTACATCGGGCCCGACAAATCGGGCTCCTCCTGGCTCTTCGAGGTGCTGCGCCAGCACCCGCGCTGTTTCGTGCCGCCTGCCAAGGACCTGTATTTCTTCGACCGCCACTACAGCCGTGGTATGGACTGGTACCTGCGTCACTTCAGCGTCGCGCCGGCGGGATGCACGCACTGCGGCGAGCTCTCGCACGATTATCTTTTTTCGGCCGAAGCTGCGGCCCGCATTGCGCGCGATCTGCCTGCAGCCCGGCTCGTCACGATTCTGCGCGAGCCCGCCGAGCGTACTTTCTCGCATTACCTGTACCTGCTGCGCAGCGGACGCATGCGCCTCGCGTTCCCCGAGGCGCTGGACGCATTCCCCGAGCTCACCCGCAACAGCCTCTACGGGCAGCATCTCGCCGCCTGGCTCCGCGTGGTGGATCGCCGGCAGCTGGGCGTGTTTTTCTTCGATCAGCTGCAATCCGCACCCGAGGCGCTC
>JBILEG010000247.1:0-5587 GCA_044352225.1 Pseudomonadales bacterium
CCGCCTTCGTCGCCAGTTCGATCACGAAGGACTCGGGAACATAGCCTTTCTCATACATTTCCTGACGTGTCACGGTGCGCAGCGTGCGGTGCTCCTCGACACCCATCACGCCACCGGGCTTGAGTGCCCGGAAGGCAGCCGCGAATACTTTTTCTTCGCTCTTGCCGTCATCGACCCAGTTGTGGACGTTCCTGAAGGTGAGGACCATGTCCGCCGTTCCTGGCGCGATGAAGTCGAGCCGATCGGGCGCAAGGAAATCGGCAACCTGCACGCGGTCATACACGGCAGGTGAACCCGCCATCTTGGCGTCGAAGTTCGCCCGGCTCTTCCGGTAGTAGGCGCCATCCTCGCCGGGAACGTCACCCGGGTAGGCGGCAGCGACCAGCTTGCCCTTCTCACGCAGGTAGGGAGCAAGGATCTCCGTGAACCAGCCACCGCCCGGCGAAAGCTCCACCACCGTCATGGTGGGCTGGATGCCGAAGAAGGCAAGGGTTTCACCCGGATGTCGGGCGACGTCCCGGGCGCGGTTCTCGGCGCTGCGTTGGGGGCCGGCAACGGCAGAGGCGAGGTCTGCCGGCACATCTGCGAGCACCGATAGAGAAACGAGGCAGCCCGCGGCAACGGCGGTGACACGGGCTCGGAACACGGACAGCGCTTTCATGAAGGACTCCTTGTGGGGTGTGGGCGTTGCTAGTATACGGGTACACCCGTGCGGCCGGAGCACCGCGGATGCATGCCTACCGAATCATCTCCTTCATCGCCGACGACAGGCCAGGCCTGATCGAAGAGATGTCCGACGTGGCAAACGCGCACGGGGCGAACTGGCTAGAGAGCCGCATGAGCCAGCTCGCGGGCAAGTTCGCAGGCATCGTACGCCTCTCTGTGCCCTCGTCCCGGTTGGTGGAGCTAGAGCGCGCGCTCGCGGCGCTGGATCGAGTGGGTCTGACATTGCGCTTCGAATCGGCTGCGCCCGGACTCCCCGCGGATCAGGGAAGCAGCCACCATCTGGAGATTCTCGGCTACGACCGCCCGGGCATCCTGCACGAGTTCGCAGCAGCGCTGGCGCAACGCGGCATCAACGTGACGGACCTGCGCAGCGAGATCCGGCGGGCACCCGGAAACCCTGACCCGCTATTCCACGCCAGCGCGGATATCGCGCTGCCGGAAGCGCTCGATATCGGGGAATTGCGCAACGCGCTGGAGAGCATCGCCCGGCAGATGGGCATCGAGTACGCGTTGACGACAACACGAGCCTGAGCGCTTCTCAGCCCGGCGCCACCGGACTCATATGCAACAGCCCGCCTTCTGCCTCCGCGCTGTAGACACGCACGGCACCTGCAGCCAGATCGGCCAGGAAGCGCTCCAGCAGCGCCTGCTCCCACGCGGGCTGGGGATCATCTCCCGCGAGGCGGGGTGCGGACGACAGCCCGGAGGCAGCCCTGAAAACCAGTGATACCTCGGAGAGGGAGCGATCCGTGATCGCGCAATAGAGCAGCAAGCCGTCTTCCGCGAGCGGCGCTCCAACCGCGCGCAAGGCCCCCGCCTGCAAGCGCTCGCCCGGCATCAGCAGCGTGCTGCCAAACACGGGTGTACCGCCCTCGTTCACGACGATGCATCCGGCCCGAACGCGAGGATTGCGGTACTCGATGAATCCGCAGCCTGCGCAGTAATCCCGGGTGCGACCATCGCCCTCCGGGACGCCCGATACGAGCCTCGAACCACAGCGGCGGCAGAATGCAGGGCTCATGCGGGCTTTCTTTCGGAAAGTGGAGGGGATGCGCCAACGAAATCGCCCCCCATCCCCGCGCGCAGGAGCACTGCGCCCGCAGCCGCACCCAGCGCCGCCAGCAGGAAGACCGCGTGCTGGCTGCGATCCCACAGCCACCCGCTGCCGAGCGCACCGAGCGCGCCACCGGCCCCGAAACTGATAGCGCTGTACAAGGCCTGGCCCTGCCCCTGGTCTGCGTATCCGAAGTGACGCCGCACGAACTCGATGCCCGCGGCATGGAAGCTGCCGAACGTGGCTGCGTGCAGGCACTGCGCCAGCACGAGCATCGTCACTGAACCGGCACCGAAGCCGATCATCAGCCAACGCAAGGCAGCGAGCAACATGCTCACAACCAGCACGCTGCGCAGGCTGAACCGCTCGAGCACGTGGTGCGCCACGGCGAAGAAAAGGATTTCCGCGATCACACCCAGAGCCCAGAGATAACCGATGGCGGTGCTGGAATAACCTTCACGCGAGAGCAGCAGGCTGAAGAAGCCGTAGTACGGCGCGTGCGACAACTGCAGAAGGAACGATGCACCGAGAAAACTCCATAGCACCCGGCTGCGCAGCAGCGCGCCTACACCACTCCCGTGGCGCCGTGCGGCGGGCGGCGCGGCATCGCGGATCGCGAAACTCCCCGCCACCAGCATGAGCAACGGCAACATCATCACCACAGGAAAGCGCGCGACCCCCGCGTGATCGAAGAGCATGCCGACCAGCACCACCAGCACCACGAAACTGATGGAACCCCACAGGCGCACCTGCCCGTAGCGATGCACCTCGCTGCCCATCGCGGCCAGCGTGATCACCTCGTACTGCGCGAGGATCGCGCTCCAGAAAAAGGTATGCAGTGCGATGCACATCGCCACCCATGCGACGCTCTCTCCCGCCGGAAGCAGGGCAAAACACAGCGCCGCCATCACGGCACCCGTGCGGATGATCAGGAGCCGGCGCCCGCTGCGGTCTGCAATCCAGCCCCAGAAATTCGGCGCCACGATCCGGGTACCCGATGTGACGGCGAGCACGATGCCGATGGCCGCAGCACTCAGCCCGGCCGACTCGAGGTACAGGCTCCAGTACGGAACCATCACCCCCAAGCAGGCGAAATACAGAAAGTAGAACGAGGAGAGCCGCCAGTACGGAAACGCGGCAGACCGGCCGCTCATGCCCCGGCAGCGGGCGCTGCGGCAGGGATGCGCGGCGTGGCGCACTGCACATCGGCGTTCTGGGCGCGGTGCCGTAGCCAATGATCCATCAGCACCAGCGCTAGCATGGCCTCGGCGATGGGCGTCGCACGGATACCGACGCAGGGATCGTGACGGCCGTGCGTCACCACCTCGAGCGGTGCACCGCTGGCGTCGATACTGGGCCCGGGCAAACGGATGCTGGAGGTGGGCTTGATGGCGAGCGAAACCAGGATGTCCTGCCCCGTCGAGATGCCGCCCACCACGCCTCCCGCGTTGTTGGCGAGAAAGCCTTCGGGGGACATGCCGTCGCGGTGCTCGCTGCCTGTCTGCGCGATGGAAGCGAAGCCCGCGCCAATCTCGACGCCCTTCACGGCATTGATGCCCATCATGGCGTGCGCGATGTCGGCATCGAGGCGGTCGAACACCGGCTCGCCAAGGCCTGGCGGCAGGCCGCTCGCCACCACATTGATCCGCGCGCCGATGGAATCACCGCTCTTGATCAGCGCCTGCATGTAGGACTCGAGTTGCGGGACTACGGCGGGATCCGCGCAGAAAAACGGGTTCTGCTCCACCGCGCTCCAGTCGGCGAGCGGCGCCTCGATGGGGCCCAACGCGGCCAGATACCCGCGCACCTGCACACCGAGGCGCTCGCGCAGGTACTTCTTCGCGATGGCGCCGGCTGCGACGCGCACCGCTGTCTCACGCGCGGAGGAGCGCCCGCCGCCGCGATAGTCGCGGAAGCCGTATTTCTGGGTGTAGGTGTAATCCGCGTGATTGGGGCGGAAGGTGTCCTTGATCGCGGCGTAGTCCTTGGAGCGCTGGTCGGTGTTTTCGATCAGCAGTCCGATGGGCGCACCCGTAGTGCGCCCCTCGAAAACACCGGAGAGTATGCGCACCCGGTCTTCTTCGCGCCGCTGCGTGGTGTAGCGCGACTGCCCTGGCTTGCGCCGGTCGAGATCGGGCTGCAGATCGTCCTCGCAGAGTTCCAGCCCGGGCGGACACCCGTCGACGATGCCGCCGATGGCGACACCATGGCTTTCGCCGAAGCTGCTCAACGTGAAGAGTCTGCCGATGCTGTTGCCGGACATGGGAGCCGCGATGTGACGGGACGGTGGCGGGAGTATACGGTCTGCGGGTGCGGGCCGTCCCTCAGGCCGGGAGATCGGCAGCGCGGATCAGCGCTACGCCCTGCCCGCCTCGCTCGAAATCGGGCCACACCATCGGCAAGCGCGGATAAGCAGCCTCCAGAGCCGCGGCACTGGCGCCCACCTCGAGCACGAGCATGCCGTCGTCGCTCAGGTGTGCTCGCGCTTCCTGCAGGATGCGGCGCACAAGATCGAGGCCGTCCGCTCCCGCCGCGAGGCCAAGCCGGGGCTCGTGCCGGAACTCGGCCGGCAGAGCAGTCATCTCTGCGGCATCGACATAGGGCGGGTTGCAGAGAATGAGTTCGTAACGCTCCCCGCCAAGCCCCGCGAACAGATCGGATTCGATCACCCGCACGCTCTCCTCAACCGCGTGAAGGCTGACATTGCGCCGCGCCACCGCAAGGGCCGCGGGTGAGATGTCCGCGAGGTCGACGGCAGCGCCATCGAAGTGCAGCCCCGCAGCGATCCCGATGCAGCCACTGCCGCAACAGAGATCGAGAATACGCGAGGGCTCCAGCCCGCCCAGCCACGGCTCGAAGCCCGACTCGATCATCTCGGCGATCGGCGAGCGCGGCACCAGCACGTTCTCGTCCACCGCGAAGCGCAGCCCGGCGAAATGCGCCTCACCGAGCAGGTAGGCGACCGGCACCCGATCGACCACGCGGCGCTTGATCAACTGCGCGAGGCGCTCGCGTTCGGGCGTGGCGATCCGGGCATCCAGCACCCACTCCGGGCTGTCGAAGGGCAGCGCGAGCGCGCCCAAGACCAGCCAGCGCGCCTCGTCCCAGGCGTTGTCCGTGCCGTGGCCGTAGTGCAGCCCAGCACGCTGGAAACTGCTCACGCTCCAGCGCAGGCAGTCGCGGAGGCTCTTCATCTCGCCGAGCGCCTGCTCAATGGTCTTGGGACTGATCATGCTTCCTCCAGAAATCGAGTATGCAGGCCGCAATGGCGGGCGCTGCGTCCAGCATATGCCAATGATGGGAGCCCGCGATCTCCTCGATCACGAGCCGCGGAAACCAGCCCGTGATGCCCGGCATCTGCGCAAGACGGGCACGGGTATCGCCCGCGAGAACGAGCATTGCAGGCGCTCGTACCGCAGCGAAAATCGCCCGGACGTGAGGCTCCGAAAGCTTGAGGGCCGAGGCATAACGCAGGCGGGCATCGGTGCGCCAGCGATAACCGCCCGCGCAGGCCTCGAGGCTGCGCCCGACCAGCATCGCCACGGCGCGCGGATCCGTGCCGCTCGCGCGGCAGCGGGCCGAGATGGCCTCTTCCATGGTGGCGAACACCCGCGCCGCACGCGGCTCGCGCGCGCCGTAATCGTGGGCAAACGCGCGCAGCTGTGTGACGGTATCCGCAGGATCGAAAGGCGGCGCGGCCAGCCCGTCCAGCAGCACAAGACTGCTGATGTGCTCAGCCTCCACGGCGCAGAGCAGCGTTGCGATGGCCGCACCCCGTGAATGCCCGAGCAGGCGGTAGCGCACCAG
>JBILEG010000324.1:0-4364 GCA_044352225.1 Pseudomonadales bacterium
CGACGAGAAACTGCAGCAAGACGTGCTGCTCGGCGAGTGGCTATCCCGCTGTCTGGCTGACGGGCATGTGCCGGATCTCACCCTAGTGGGTGCCGGCCCGTGAGCCGGGCAGTGCTGCACCTCGACCCGCCCGGTGGAGTGCTGCGGATCGTGCAGGTCACCGACACGCACCTCGAGCAGCAGACGGGCGGCACCCTGCTCGGCATGGATACCGACGCGAGCCTCGGGCATGTGCTGGATCTGGTGCGCTCGGCTGCCCGCAAACCCGACCTCCTCCTCGCCACGGGGGATATCGCAAATCATGCGAGCGCAGAGGCCTATCGCCGCGCGCGCGACGCCTTCGATGCCCTTGGTGTGCCCTGGGCCTGGCTCCCGGGCAACCACGACGAATTCGACCCCATGCAGCGCGTGCTCGGCCGTGGCGCGGCCATGGTGCGCGCGGTGCGTACGCCGCACTGGCAGGTTCTGCTGCTCGACTCCACCGTGCCCGGCGAGGTCGGCGGGCGTCTGGGCGCCGAGGAGCTCGCACTGCTCGGGCAACTGCTGGACGAAGCACCCGCGTTGCACGCGCTGGTCTGCCTGCATCACCAGCCCGTGCCGGTGGGTTGTGCCTGGCTCGACGAGCAGATGGTGGCCGACGCCGAGGCCTTCTTCGCCGTGCTTCGGCGCCACCCGCAGGTGCGGCTTGTGCTGTGGGGCCACGTACACCAGGAGTTCGCGGGTGAGCGCGATGGCATCGCGCTTCGCGCCACGCCTTCCAGCTGCGTACAGTTTGCGCCCGCGAGCGCTGGTTTCCGCGTCGATGAGCAATCGCCCGGCCTGCGCTGGCTGGACCTTGCGCCCGACGGCAGCTTCGGCACGCAGGTCGCGCGGGTGCAGGGCGTGAGCTTCAGCTTCGATCGCGACTCGGCGGGCTACCTCTGAGCGGCGTCACGCGGCCCGCGCTCCGATAGACTGTCCTCCTTCACGCATCACCTGGATCCTTCCGGAAGCCCCATGGCACTGAACTCCGATTACAACGCCGAA
Source organism: Pseudomonadales bacterium (assembly GCA_044352225.1). Classification (GTDB taxonomy): domain Bacteria; phylum Pseudomonadota; class Gammaproteobacteria; order Pseudomonadales; family UBA5518; genus UBA5518. The sequence continues at coordinate 1,027 of JBILEG010000324.1, forward strand.
GCCATCGAGGTCCTCACCGGACTCGACCCGGTACGCAAGCGCCCCGGCATGTACACCGACACCTCCCGTCCCAACCACCTTGCGCAGGAAGTCGTCGACAACAGCGTCGACGAGGCACTGGCCGGTTTCGCCAGGAACATCGACGTGGTGCTGCACGCCGACGGTTCGCTCTCGGTCACCGACGATGGCCGAGGCATGCCCGTCGACATACACCCCGAACAGGGCAAGCCCGGCGTCGAGGTGATCCTCTGCACGCTGCACGCGGGCGGGAAGTTCTCTGACCGCAACTACCAGTTCTCCGGCGGGCTGCACGGCGTGGGTGTGTCGGTGGTGAACGCGCTCTCGCTGGAACTCGAGGTGCGCGTACGCCGCGACGGCAACGTCTACCGCATGGGCTTCAGGAACGGCGACAAGGCCTCGGATCTCGAGGTCGTCGACGTGGTGGGCAAGCGCAACACCGGCACCTCGGTGCGCTTCCGTCCCGATCCGAAGTACTTCGATACCGTGAAATTCTCGGTTTCGCGACTCACGCACCTGCTGCGCGCCAAGGCCGTGCTCTGCCCGGGGCTGCACATCTCCTTTGCCGATGAAGCCGCCGGCACGCGCGAGGAATGGCACTACGAGAACGGCCTGCCGGATTATCTGCGTGGCGCGACATCCGGCTTCACGACACTGCCGGCGGAGCCCTTCGTGGGCAGTTTCAGCGGCAGCACCGAGGCCGTGGACTGGGCCGTGCAGTGGTTGCCCGAGGGTGGTGATCTCACCACCGAGAGCTATGTGAACCTCATCCCCACGCCGCAGGGCGGCACGCACGTGAACGGTCTGCGCGCCGGTTTGCTCGAGGCGCTGCGCGAGTACTGCGAGTTCCGCAACCTCCTGCCGCGCGGCATCAAGCTCGCACCGGAAGACCTCTGGGACCGCTGCGCCTACGTGCTCTCGGCGAAGCTGCGCGAGCCGCAGTTCAGCGGGCAGACGAAGGAGCGGTTGTCCTCGCGGGAGGCTGCGGCCTTCATTGCAGGTGTCGCTCGTGATGCCTTCGGCCTCTGGCTCGGGCAGCACACCGAGGAAGGCGATCGCCTCGCCGAGATGGCCGTCTCCGCCGCAGGCAGCCGTTTGCGCAAGAGCCGGCAGGTGGAACGCAAGAAGGTCACGACGGGCCCTGCGCTTCCCGGCAAGCTCGCAGACTGCACGGCGCAGGATCTCGATCGCACCGAGCTGTTCCTCGTCGAAGGGGATTCTGCGGGCGGATCTGCGAAGCAGGCGCGTGATCGCGTCTTCCAGGCCATCATGCCGCTGAAGGGCAAGATCCTGAACTCCTGGGAACTGGAGAGCGGCGAGATCCTCGCATCCGAAGAGATCCACAACATCGCCGTGGCGCTCGGGGTGGATCCGGGCTCCGCGGATCTCGAGGGCCTGCGCTACGGCAAGGTCTGCATCCTCGCCGACGCCGACAGTGACGGGCTGCACATCGCCACGCTGCTCTGCGCGCTCTTCGTGCGGCATTTCCGGCCGCTGGTCGATGCCGGGCGCGTGTTCGTGGCCATGCCGCCGCTCTACCGCATCGACGTCGGCAATGACGTCTACTACGCGCTCGACGAGGCCGAGAAGCAGGGCGTGCTCTCGATGATCGAGGCCGAGAAAAAACGCGGCAAAGTCAATGTGCAGCGCTTCAAGGGCCTTGGCGAAATGAACCCGCTGCAACTGCGCGAGACCGTGATGTCGCCCGACACGCGGCGTCTCGTGGAACTCACCATCAGCATCGAGGACCGCGCCGAGGAAGTGCTCGACATGCTCCTTGCCAAGAAACGCTCCACCGACCGCCGCGACTGGCTGGAGCGCAGCGGGAATCTCGCGGAGATCGTCTGAACATGGCTCCCGCGGCGCCCGGCTTCGAACTCGCGCAGCGCGAGTCCGGTGCCGTGCTGGTGCTGCGCGGGGACTGGCTGGTCTCGGCGCCGCCGCCTGCCCTGCAGGGCCTGCTGGACACATTGCACACGGCCGCACCGCACAAACTTGCGCTCGACTGTACGGAACTCGGTCAGTGGGATTCCGTTCTGCTTGCGACGTTGCGCGGGTGCCGTGCCTGGTGTGAGGAGGTCGGGGCTGATTTCGATACGGGCAGCACCCCGGCTGCCGCCTTACGGCTTCTCGCGCTCTCCGATGCCGTGGCGCCGCACCGCCGCCCTGCCGAACCCCGCGCAGCCTGGTTGCGACGCCTGCTCGCGGGCGCTCCGTTGCAGGCTCTCCTTACCGAGGTTGCCTCGGCCTGCACATTCGTAGGCGAGCTGTTGATGGCGCTTGGCAGGCTCTGTACGGGCCGTGCCCGGATGCGCGTGGTGGACCTCCTCTGGTTCGTGCAGCAGGCGGGTCCGCAGGCGCTTGGCATCGTTACGCTGATCAGCGTGCTGGTGGGGATGATCCTCGCGTATCTGGGCTCGGTGCAGTTGCAGCAGCTCGGCGCGCAGGTCTACGTGGCGGATCTGGTCGCACTCGGTATGGTTCGCGAGATGGCGCCGCTGATGACGGCGGTCATCATGGCTGGCCGCACGGGTGCGGCCTACGCCGCGCAACTCGGCACCATGCAGACGCGCGAGGAAATCGACGCCATCGAAACGCTCGGCATTTCACCCATGGAGTTCCTGGTACTGCCGCGCATGCTCGCGCTGGTGCTGGTGATGCCCATGCTCTGCATTTACAGCGATGTGCTCGGCATGCTCGGTGGTGCGCCCGTGGCGATGGCCATGGACGTCACTTGGGGCCAGTACCTGGCGGGTGCACAAGACGCCGTTACGCTCACGCACATCGCCACAGGCGTGGCGAAGAGCATCGCCTTCGGTGTGCTGATCGGTGCCGCCGGCTGCCGCGCCGGGCTGCGCTGCGGCCGCAGCTCCGAGGCGGTGGGGCAGGCCACCACCACAGCAGTGGTACGGGCGATTGTGTGGCTGGTGGTCGCGGACGCGGCCTTCAATATCGTCTACCAGCGGCTGGGGATCTGAGGCGTGGACAACCCCCGTGAGCACATCCGCGTGAGCGGCCTCGAGATGCGCTACGGCGTACGCGTGATCCAGCGCGGTCTCGATTTTGCCGTGATGCGGGGCGATATCTTCGTGATCATGGGTGGCAGTGGCTGCGGCAAGTCCACGCTGCTCAAGCACATGATCGGGCTCTACGAGCCGGCAGCCGGTGAGGTGTTCTACAACGGCACCAGCTACCAGCGCTGCGATGCGCCTGCACGTGCCGGGATGCGCCGGCGCTGGGGCATTACCTACCAGTCCGGCGGACTTTTCAGCGCCATGACGCTGGCAGAGAACGTCGCGCTCCCACTCACCCAGTACACA
>JBILEG010000049.1:0-12817 GCA_044352225.1 Pseudomonadales bacterium
TCTCCTACAAGCTCGCGCTGGTGGGGCTCGCGGGATTCGAGGAGTATTATCCCTCCGAGATCAGTGGCGGCATGCAGAAGCGCGCCGGGCTCGCACGGGCAATCGCGCTGGACCCGGAAATCCTCTTTTTCGACGAGCCTTCGGCGGGCCTCGACCCGGTCAGCTCGCGGCTGCTGGACGAGCTGATCCTGCAGATGCGCGATGCGCTCGGTGTCACGGTGGTGATCGTCACTCACGAACTCGCGAGCATCTTCGCGATTGCCAGCAACTCGGTTTACCTCGACGCGGAGACACGCACCATGCTCGACACCGGTGATCCCCGCGAACTGCTGCGCGCGAGCCCGCATGCGGCGGTGCGCCGTTTTCTCGGACGTGGCGAGGCAGCCGGAGCGGCGCCATGAGCCTGCGCCCCAGCGCCACGGCCATCGGTGCTTTCGTCATCGGCACGCTGGTGCTGGTCGTGGGTTCACTCGCGTTCTTCGGCAGCAATCTCTTTGGCAGCGGCAAGGACTTGCGCAGTGCGGTGGTGATTTTCACGGGCTCCGTGAAGGGCCTGAACGTAGGCGCCCCCGTAACCCTGCGCGGCGTGAAGATCGGTGATGTGCGCGAGATCGCGCTGCGCTACGACGAGACCCACCAGGAGTTCGTCACGCCGGTATTCATCACCGTGAATGTCGCGGATCTGGGCGTGAAGCGCGAGTTTGCGCGTACGGCTGCGCTGGCACCTCTGGTCGAGCGTGGGCTCCGGGCGCAGTTGCGCATGCAGAGCGTGCTCACGGGGCTTCTGTACATCGACCTCGATTTCCTCCCGCAGACGCAGGCGCGGTACGTTGATTACGACGCCGGCGCGGAGCAGATCCCGACCGCGCCCACGGAGCTCGAAGCCATTCTGGAGCGTGTCAGCGAGATCGATATCCAGGCCTTCGTGCAGCGCGCCGACAACACCGTTCGCGCCCTCGAATCCTTGCTCACGGATCCGGAGGTGAAACGCCTGCCCGCCAGCCTGAACGCAACCCTTGCCGAGGTGCGCACGCTCGCCGCCGACACCGACCGCGAGGTGAAGGCGCTGGGCGGCCGCGTGGGCGGGCTTGTCGACACCGCCGAGGGCGAGCTCTCGGGCACAGGTGTGGAACTCAAGCGTATGGCTGACCGCCTTGATACCAGCCTTATGCAGCTTGATGCCACGCTCGTGAGCCTCCAGCGCACCTCCGACGAGGTGGGCTACGCCGCCTCGGACCGCTCCCCCGCGCTCCACGAACTGGGCGAAGCTGCGGCCGAGATCGGCCGCGCTGCGCGCGCCATGCAGGCACTTGCCGACACGCTCGCGCAGGAGCCGGAATCGATCATCCGGGGCCGCAGTGCCGGCAAGGAGGAAACGCCATGACACGCCCCTTGCCTGCCTTCCTCCTGCTGGTCCTCGCGTCCCTCGCGGGCTGTGGTTCGACGCCGCAGACCCGTTGGTATCTGCTCGAAGCCGTGGCGACGCCCGCGCCCGCGGCCGAGGGGCCGCGCATTGGCATCGCGCGGCTCGAGGTTGCCGAGTATCTGCTCGCGCCGCAGATCCAGACGCGCGAGGGCCCGAACAGCCTGCACCGCGCGGGCTTCGCGCAATGGGCCGAGCCCCTCGACAAGGGCGTGGCGCGGGTGCTTCTGCTGGACCTTGCGGCCGCTGCGGGCACCGAGCGCGTGCGCCTCGCGCCGTGGCCGCGTGACTGGGTGCCGGAGCGCGAGGTGATGGTGCGCATACAACGCCTCGATGCCGGTGCCACCGAGGCCGAACTCGTCGCCACGTGGTCGGTGCAGGATGGCGCGCGCAAGACGCCTGCGCGTGACCGGCTGGCACGCATCTCGGTGCCGCGCTCCGGCAGTGATGGTGCCGCGGTGGCGGCGGATCTGAGCGCGCTGCTGAACGAACTCGCCTTGCGTATTGCCGCAGACATTGCCGCGGGTGACGCCGCCGGCGCCGCCGACTAGCATACGCGCCGCCTCAGACGGAGCATTCCATGGCCCAGGATCTGTTTACCGGCAGCCCGGAGAACGAGCGCGTCAAACTGCGCGACTACACCGAGCGTGCCTATCTCAATTACTCGATGTACGTGATCCTCGATCGCGCGTTGCCGCACGTGGGCGACGGTCTGAAGCCCGTGCAGCGCCGCATCATCTATGCGATGCACGAACTGGGGCTCCGCGCGAGTGCGAAGTACAAGAAGTCCGCGCGCACCGTGGGTGACGTCATCGGCAAATTCCACCCGCACGGTGACAGCGCAGCCTACGAAGCCATGGTGCTGATGGCGCAGGCCTTCTCGTACCGGTATCCGCTGATCGATGGCCAGGGCAACTGGGGCTCGCCCGACGACCCGAAGTCCTTCGCCGCGATGCGGTACACCGAGTCGAGGCTGGCAGCCTTCGCTGATCTGCTGCTCTCCGAGATCGGCCAGGGCACGGTCTCGTGGTTGCCGAATTTCGACGGCACCATGTCGGAGCCCGAAATCCTTCCTGCTCGCGTGCCGCACGTGCTGCTGAACGGCACCACTGGCATCGCCGTGGGCATGGCTACCGACATCCCGCCGCACAACCTGCGCGAGCTGGTCGCCGCCTGCCTTCACCTGCTGGAAAACCCTGACGCGAGCGCCCTCGAGCTCGCAGCCTTCGTGCGTGGCCCGGACTTCCCCACGGAGGCCGAGATCATCACGCCCGAGAAGGACATCCGTGACATGTACGCCACCGGTCGCGGGAGCCTCCGCGCCCGTGCCGTGTGGCAGAAGGAACAGAACGACACGCTGGTGGTCACGGCGCTGCCCTTCCAGGTCTCGGGCGCGCGCGTGCTCGAGCAGATCGCCCAGCAGATGCAGGCGAAGAAACTGCCGATGGTCGCCGACCTGCGCGACGAATCCGACCACGAAAACCCCACCCGCCTCGTGATCGAGATGCGCTCGAACCGCGTGGATGCCGAGGGGCTGATGTCGCACCTCTTCGCCAGCACCGATCTCGAGCGCACCTATCGCGTCAACATGAACGTGATCGGCATGGACGGGCGCCCCGGCGTGCGCAGCCTGCCGCGCATGCTGGGCGAGTGGCTGCAGTTCCGCCGCGAGACGGTGCGCCGCCGCCTGCAGCACCGCCTGGAGCAGGTGCAGCGTCGCCTCCATATCCTCGACGGCCTGCTGGTCGCCTTCCTGAACATCGACGAGGTGATCGCGATCATCCGTTACGAGGACAAACCGAAGGCCGCGCTGATCGCGCGCTTCGCGCTCTCGGACGATCAGGCTGAGGCCATCCTCGAGTTGAAGCTGCGCCACCTGGCCAAGCTCGAGGAAATGAAAATCCGCGGCGAGCAGGAAGAACTCGCGAAGGAGCGCGACACGTTGGAACTCACGCTGGGTTCCGAAGCCCGCATGAAGACGCTGCTGCGCAAGGAACTGCTCGCTGCGGTCGAGGAATTCGGCGATGAGCGCCGTTCCCCGATAGTGAGCCGCACCGAGGCGCGCGCCTACAGCGAGACCGAACTCGTGAGTGCCGAACCGGTCACGGTGGTGCTCTCGGGCAAGGGCTGGATCCGTGCGGCCAAGGGCCTCGACATCGACGGGGAGAAACTCTCCTACAAAGCGGGCGATGCCTTCCTCTGCGCGGTGCAGGGGCGCTCGAACCAGTCCGTGATCCTGCTCGATTCCACCGGACGCACCTATTCCTTGCCCGCGCACGGACTGCCGTCGGCGCGTGGCCAGGGCGAACCGCTCACCGGGCGCATCAACCCGCCCTCCGGCGCCACCTTCGTCGGTGCGCTGATTGGCGATGACAGCGCGTGCTGTCTGCTCACCACCGATGCCGGTTACGGCTTCGTCGCGAAGCTCGAGGACCTGCAAGCCAAGAACCGTGCGGGCAAGGTAGTGCTCTCTGTACCCGAGGGCGCGCAGGTGCTGGCGCCGGTGCGCATTGCCGATCCGGCCGCTGACTGGCTGGTGGCGGTGAGCAACGAGGGACGTATGCTCGTCTTCCCGGTCGCGGAGCTGCCGCAGCTCGCGCGCGGCAAGGGCAACCGCATCCTCGGCATCCCGCCCGCGCAATTGAAGACGCGCGAGGAGTTCATGTTGGGCGCTGCCGTGCTCGGCACGAAGGACGAACTCCTGATCCACAGCGGCAAGCGCTTCCTGCGCCTGAAGCGCGGCGACCTCGAGAACTATCTCGGCGAGCGCGGACGTCGTGGCAACAAGCTCCCGCGCGGTTTCCAGAAAGTCGATCGCCTCGAGACGGTGCAGGCCTGATGCGGGCATGAGCGCCATCACGCTGATCACCATCAGCGGGCAGGACCGCCCCGGCATCACGGCGATGGTCACGGGCGTGCTCGCGGAGCACGGCAGCAACGTGCTCGACATCGGCCAGGCTGTTATCCACGAGCAGCTCACGCTCGGCTTGCTGGTGGAGCTTCCTGACGACCACGAGAATTCCCTTGCTCTTGCAGAGATCCGTGAGCGCGCAGCCGGCATGGGGCTCGCGGTGCGCCTTGCCCCCGTGAGCGCGGAGAGCTACCGCGAATGGGCCGCAGGGCAGGGCAGTACGCGCCATATCGTCACGCTGCTCTCGCGGCGCATCCGTGGCGAGGAGATCGCGCGGCTGAGCGAGGTCGTGGCGCGCCACGGGCTGTCGATCGACAAGATCACGCGCCTGTCGGGCCGCGTCTCGCTGGATGCGGAGAACACGGCAGACAAGGCCTGCGTCGAATTCTCGGTGCGCGGCGATTTCCCGGATCCGGAGGCCGCGCGCCGCGAATTCCTGGCACTCGCGCAATCCTTGGGCGTGGACATCGCCTGCCAGCAGGACAGCATGTTCCGCCGCAACCGCCGGCTGGTGGCCTTCGACATGGATTCCACGCTGATCGAGGCCGAGGTCATCGACGAGCTCGCCCGGCACGCTGGCGTGGGCGCAGAGGTGGCCGCCATCACCGAGAGCGCGATGCGCGGTGAGATTGATTTCGCGCAGAGCTTTCGCCGCCGCGTGGCCTTGCTCGAAGGTCTGGACGAGGGTGTGCTCGAAGAGGTGGCAGCGGGCCTTCGCCTGACCGAGGGCGCCGAGAAGCTCCTTGCCGTGCTGCGGCAGCTGGGGCTGCGCACGGCGATCATTTCCGGTGGCTTCGGCTACTTCGCGCGCAAGGTGCAGCAGCGCCTCGGCATCGACGTGGTCTTCGCCAACGAACTCGACATAGAGGATGGCAAGGTGACGGGGCGCGTGCGCGAGCCCATCGTCGACGGCGCGCGCAAGGCCCTGCTGCTGCGGGAAATCGCGGCACGCGAGGGCATCTCGCTCGAGCAGGTGATCGCGGTGGGCGATGGCGCGAACGACCTGCCCATGCTCTCCATCGCGGGGTTGGGCATCGCCTTTCGTGCGAAGCCGCTGGTCAAGGCCTCGGCGAAGCACGCCATCAGCACGCTCGGGCTGGACGGCATCCTCTATCTGCTGGGGATCAGCGATCGCGAACTGGCCGCGAGCTAGCGCGCGGCGCAGCGCTCAGGCGAGGTCGGTGAAGTCGTAGCGCATCTCGGGCTGGGGCGTCTGCAGATAGTTGCCCTGGATGTAATTGATGCCGAGCTGCCAGAGCACGGCGAGCATTCCCGCACCTTCGACCTCGGGCATGATCGAGGCGATGTCTTCCTGGTGCATGGACTCGATCAGCGGCTTCAGCAGTGTGTTGGTGCTCTCGGCGTCTTTCAGCGCCTCACCGAGCGTACTGTCGAGCCGCACCAGATGGGGCTTCAGGTGGGCGAGGTCCGCCATCGGGTTGTTGGCGAGGTGCACCTCACTCACGCACAGGCGTGATCCCAGTGCGCGCAGCCGCTCCGCGAGGTGCCGTGCATCCCCGAGATTGGCGCTCACGTCGCGGTGCGACACCTGCACGACCAGCACCTCGGCGGAGAGACCCGCAGCGCGCAGCGCGAGCGCGAGCCAGGGTGCGAATTCCGTATCGCGCAGCGACTGCACGCCCACCGGCACGAGCAGGCGGGTGTAGGGGTGTGTCTCGAAGTGGAGGGCGAGTTTTTTCAGTGACTCGATGACCACCCAGCGATCGAGGTCCTGGGAGGATTCGGTGTAGCCCCGCTCGGCAAGCCAGACATTCGCCGGCACGCCGTTCGCAACGTGCCGTACCTGGACCTCGTAGTGCTCGGTGCTGTCCCCGCGCAGGCTGACGATGGGCTGGAACAGCACGCGGAAACCGTCGTCGCGGATTTCGGCCTCGAGCGAGGAACCGCCCGCACCGGGCTTGGTGCTGGGCGCCACGACCAGCTTCACCCGCTCCGGATCGCTACCGCGCAGTGTGCTGCTGCGCTCCATCACCGCGAGCAAGGCGGACCAGCCGCGGTCCAGTGCCGCCTCTGCGCCCTCGATGGCTACCAGTTCCAGTGACAGCACCACGACCGAGGCCGTGCAGCTCACGCTCTGGCTGCCCACGGTGTGTACGCGGTCGGATACCTGAACGCAGAGACCACCCGCCAGATCCAGCGCCTGGCCGCGATCCAGCGAGGGCGCCACGACCGCGAACACCGCGTCTGCCACGCGGATCAGCGGGGCAGGAAGCTGCAGGGCCGACGCGAGGTCCGCGGGCAGTCCGTCGAGCAGCCGGTTGGCCGTGCTCACGCCGAGGAGCCGGCAGTGGCTGGCGAAGCCGTCGATGCCGAGCAGGAGCAGGAAACCCTCGCTCTGGTCTGTCATTGCCTGCCGCAGGAGGTCGGGCCCGGCAGCGGTGCCTGCAGCCTGTGCATTGGCGGGGGCCGCTCGCACCATCACCTGCATGCAGGGCTCGCCCTCGAATCGGGCGGTAGAGAGCACCAGTTCGCCGGCGAACTCGCTGCCGTCGGTGCGCAGCCCCGTGAATTCCAGCGTGGTCTGCTCTTCCGGGCGCTTGGCGTAGCGTTTGAGCGCTGCCTTGAAATCCTTCTGCCGCGCGGCCGCGATCAGGTCCACCAGCGGGACCGAGGTGAGATCGTCGACTGAGGCGAAGCCGAACAGCGCGGCGTAGAGCGTGTTCGCCTGCACGTGCATGCCGTCGACCACGTAGGCGATGGCGTCCTGGGAGGCGGCGAGCAGCAGTTCCGCGCGACGTGCGGTCTCGGCGTACTGGACGCGCAATGCGGCGAGTTCGCGGTGTTCCCGCAGCGCGATGGCTTCCCTGGCCGTGGCCCGCAGCAGGTGTTCGCCGTCCTCGCGACCTACGACGTCGCGCGCGCCCTGCCGCAGGGAGCCGGCGGCCGAGGTGTCGCGCGGGTCGGCGGCGATGACGATGCAGGGCACATCGCTCGAACGCTCCGCAAGCAGCGCGATGGCCTCGGCGGGGCTCAGTTCCGGGTGCCGGTCATCGGCGATCAGGACATCCCATTGCGCGTCGCGCAGCAGATCACCGAGGTCGCGCAGCGAGCTCACACGGTGCGCCCGCGTGACATGACCGGCCTCCCGGAACAGCGCAAGCAGTGCCTCGAGTCCGGCCTGCGACTCGCAGCTCACCAGCAGGTTCAGGTTTTCGGGTTGCCGCATCCGCTCAAGCCTTGCGGTGGCCCTGGCCGGGCCACATGGGTGTCATCGCATTGTAGGAAGCCCCGCGCCCCTTGGCCACCCGCGGGCTGCCAAGCGAGAACTCATCGGTTATGATCGGCGCCCCTTTTAGTGGCCCGTGCAGGGATTACCGATGGCAACCTACTCCTCCAACGAATGGAAACCCGGCCTCAAGGTCATTCTCGAAGGTGACCCCTGTTCCATCCTCGAGAACGAGTACGTCAAACCCGGCAAGGGCCAGGCCTTCAACCGCGTGAAGCTGCGGAACCTGAAGACCGGCCGCGTGTGGGATCGCACCTTCAAGTCGGGTGATTCGCTCGAAGGCGCCGACGCAGTCGACAAGGAACTCCAGTACCTCTACAACGACGGCGAGTTCTGGCACTTCATGGACCCGGAATCCTTCGAGCAGTACCAGACCGGCAATGACGTGGTTGGCGACGCCGGTCAATGGCTGAAGGAGCAGGACAGCTGCACCATCACCCTCTGGAACGACGCCCCGATCACGGTCTCGCCGCCCAACTTCGTCGAAATCGATATCGTCGAGACCGATCCCGGCCTGCGCGGAGATACCGCCACCGGTGGCACCAAGCCCGCCAAGCTCTCCACGGGTGCCGTGGTGCGCGTGCCGCTGTTCCTCGACGTGGGTGATGTGGTTCGCGTCGATACCCGTACCGGCGAGTACATGAACCGCGTGCGCAACTGAGCGCACCCGCACCGCTCGTGCAGCGCTCGTCCGAGCCCTGGGGCCCTTCCGCCTCGCTCGACACGCTGCGCGCGCGGGCCGCGGCTCTTGCCCGCATCCGTGCCTTCTTCGCCGCGCGCGGCGTCCTCGAGGTCGACACCCCGCAGCTCTGCCCCGTCAGTGCCACCGATCCGCTGCTGGACAGCGTGACCGCGCAACCCTTCCGCGACGGGCGCGACTGGTACCTGCAAACCAGCCCCGAATTCCCCCTGAAACGCCTGCTGGCCGCCGGCTCGGGCCCCCTCTACCAGATGGGCAAGTGTTTCCGCCGCGGCGAGGCCGGCCCCCGCCACAACCCCGAGTTCACGATGCTCGAGTGGTACCGGCCCGGTTTCGATCTCGACACCCTGATCCGGGAAGTAGCCTCGCTGGTCGCCGAACTGCTGCCCGGGCTGCCGCTGCGACGCGCGACCTACCGTGAGCTGTTCCGACGGTACGCCGGCATCGACCCGTTCAACGACACCGATGCGAGCGTGCAGGCGCGCGCCCTGGTGCTAGCACCCGACGCTGCGCACTGGGAGCGGGACGCGCTGCTCGATCTGCTGTTCTCTGCGCAGGTAGAGCCGCACTTGGGAGCGGGCTGTCTCGAGGTGGTGACCGAGTTCCCGGCGAGCCAGGCAGCGCTGGCACGGACGTGCCGGGACGCGGCCGGTGATCTGGTCGCGGCGCGCTTCGAGCTCTTCATGCGGGGTCTCGAGATCGCGAACGGCTATGACGAACTGTGCGACCCGGCCGAACTGCGGCGTCGTTTCGAAGCCGACAACAGCGAGCGCCTGCGCCGCGGGCTCGCGCCCGTGCCGGTCGACGAGCGCCTGCTCGCGGCCATGACGCACGGGCTGCCCGCCTGCTCGGGTGTGGCCTTGGGTGTTGATCGACTGCTGATGGTGGCGCTGGGCAAGCAGCGCATCGACGAGGTGATCGCGTTCAGCGCGGAGCGCGCCTGAGACTCAGACCGGGGCGGCCCCCGTCCACGATCCGATCCGCTGCCCCATGCGCAGCGGCGCGCCGGCATTGAATTCCGCGCCCCAGCGTGCGGCGCCCCGCGGGAGCAGCAGGATCACGGTCGAGCCCAACTGGAAGCGGCCCATTTCCTCGCCCTTGCGGCGCTCGCGCGCGGCCGCCGGGGATTCGAGGTCGATAGAGAGCACCGACTTGCCCGCCGGGGCCACCGGTCCGGTCCACACCGTTTCGATGCCGGCTACCACCATCGCGCCCACCAGCACCATCGCCATCGGGCCCTGTGCTGTCTCGAAGCGGCAGACCAGACGCTCGTTCCGCGCGAAGAGCGCGGGCACGGACGCGGCCGTCACGGCATTCACCGAGAACAGATCCCCGGGCACGTAGCGCAGTCCCGTGAGCCGCGCGTCGCAGGGCATGTGCACGCGGTGGTAGTCGCGCGGGGAGAGGTAAATGGTGGCGAAGCTGCCGCCCTCGAAAAGCGCGGCGTCCTGTGCATCGGCCAGCAGTTCCGCGGCGGTGTAGGAGCGCCCCTTCGCCTGCAGGATGCGCCCGCTGCTGATCTCGCCTGCCTGGCTCACGGCGCCGTCAGCCGGCGAGACGATCGCCTCTGCCGCCGCGTCCACCGGGCGCGCCCCCGCTCGCAGGGCACGCGTGAAGAAGGCATTGAAATGCGGATAGGCGCGCGGCTCCGGCTCGGCTGCCTCGCGCATGTCGACGCCGAAAGCCTCGATGAAGCGCCCGATCAGCCAGTCCTTGAGGAAGGGCAGGGTGCTCCCGGCCAGTGCGCCGGTGAGCCGCGAGAGCGCGTGTTGCGGCAACAGGTACTGCAGCAGCACGAAAGCGGTGTCGCGGGCGCGGCTCATGCGTCGTCTCCGAGGATTTGCAGATAACTGCGGTAGCGTGGCTCGCTCACCGCACCGGCCGCAACGGCGGCGCGCAGTTCGCAGCCCGGCTCTTCGCCGTGGCGGCAGTCGCTGAAGCGGCAACGCCCGAGGTAGGGGCTGAATTCGCGAAAGGCCGCTGCGAGGCGCGCGGGCTCGAGAAAAGCCAGGCTGAACTCGCGGATGCCGGGCGAATCGATCAGTTCCCCGCCTTGCGGCAGGTGGTAGAGCCGGGCAGCGGTGGTGGTATGCCGGCCCTTGGATTCGGCCTCCGAGAGAGCGCCGATGCGCAGTTCTTCGTGCGGCAGCAGTGCTGCGATGATCGAGGATTTGCCCACGCCGGACTGCCCCACGAAGGCCGTGGTGTGGCCGGCGAGCGCCGCGCGCAGCGCTTCCATCCCGCCCGCCTGCCGCGCCGAGGCGAAGAGCACCTCGTAACCGATGCGCGTGTAGCCCGCCAGCATGGCCCGCAGTTCCGGCCCGCCATCGGGCAGGTCCGTTTTGTTCAGCAGCACCATCGCCTCGATGCCCGCGTCTTCGGCAGCCGCGAGGTAGCGGTCGAGCAGGTTCGCGTGGGGCGGTGGTTGGGTGGCCAGCACCACGACGAGACGGTCGAGGTTCGCGGCCACGGCACGCATGCGGCCCAACGCATCCGGGCGGTGGATGGCCGAGAGGCGGTCCTGCCGGGCGAGCACCACGCCGCCATCGGCCTCGGTGCGCCAGGCGATGCGGTCACCGGCCACCAGCGAATCGATGTTGGCGCGGATGTGGCAGCGCGTGATGGTGCCGGGCTCGGCGGGGTCTTCGATGTCGGCCTGTTTTCCGAAGCGCGATATCACGAGGCCCGTGCGCGACTGCGCGCCATCCTGGCCCTCGCTGTCCAGCGCACGGCTCACCCGCTGCTGTTGCAGGCGATTGACCCGGCGGGCCTGGTTCTGGCTCAGCCTGCGGCCGGACATGCGCTGCGTGGCATCGGGTGGTTTGCGGTTCTGATCGGCACGTGGGTGGGGCTTTGCTAGACTGCCTGCGGAGCGCGATACCCCGTTGCGCGAGGAGTCTAGCATGGCCCTGCGGGATACCCTGGTCTGGATCGATCTTGAGATGACGGGCCTCGACCCCGAGCGCGACTGCATTCTCGAGATCGCCACCATCGTCACGGACAGCACCCTCAATGTGCTTGCGGAGGGCCCGGTCTTCGCGATCCATCAGGACGAGGCCGTGCTCGGCGCGATGGATGACTGGAACCGCTCGCACCACGGCGCTTCGGGCCTGGTCGAGCGCGTCCGCGCGAGCGTGACGGACGAGGCTACCGCTGAGCGCCTCACGATCGAGTTCCTGTCGAAGTGGTCCGAACCCGGCAGCTCGCCCATGTGCGGCAACAGCATCGGGCAGGACCGCCGCTTCCTTGCCCGTCACATGCGCGGGCTGGAGTCCTTCTTCCACTACCGCAACATCGACGTCAGCACGGTGAAGGAACTGGCCCGGCGCTGGCGGCCCGACGTCCTCGCCGGCGTGCGCAAGGCGGGCTCGCACCAGGCGCTGGACGATATCCGCGAATCCATCGCCGAACTGCAGCACTACCGGGGCGCGTTCTTCCGTCTCTCCTGAAGTTGCTCCCACGCCCAGCGTGCGTGCTCGCTCACCAGTTCCCCCGGGTGCTCCAGCCTCGCGGCGAGCGCCTCGAGCGCTGCATCTGTGGGCGGGCCGTTGCCGAGTGCCACGGCGATGTTCCGCAGCCAGCGCGCGTGTCCCAGGCGGTAGAGCGGTGAACCCGCGGCGCGCGTCGCGAACTCCTCCTCGTTCCAGCTGAACAGATCCACCAGCGCCGTATCGTCCAGACCATGGCGCGGCACGAAATCCCGCTCGCGGCTCGGCTGCGCGAAGCGGTTCCACGGGCACACGAGTTGGCAGTCGTCGCAGCCGAAGACACGGTTGCCGATGGCGGCGCGCATCTCCTCGGGGATGCTGCCTTGCAGCTCGATGGTGAGGTAGGAGATGCAGCGGCGCGCGTCGAGTTGCCAGGGGCCGGTGAAGGCCTGTGTGGGGCAGACCTCGAGGCAGGCGCTGCAGCTGCCGCAGTGGGTGGTGTCGAAGGGCGGGTCGGCCGGCAGCGGAATGTCGGTGTAGATCTCGCCCAGGAAAAACCACGAGCCGGCCTTGGGGTTGATCAGCAGCGTGTTCTTGCCGATCCATCCCAAGCCCGCTTTCTGCGCGAGCCCGCGCTCCAGCACCGGCCCGCTGTCGACGAAGGGCCGCAGGGCGGCGTCCGGGCGCACCGCGCGGATGCGCTCCGCGAGTTCGGCCAGGCGGTTGCGGAAAACCTTGTGATAGTCGCGCCCCAGCGCGTAGCGGGCCACGTAGCCGCGCTCGCCGTCTGCAAGAACCGCGTTCGCCTCTGCGGCCTGTGCGGGCCAGTAGTCCATGCGCGTGGTAATCACGCTTACGGTACCCGGCAACAGGAGCTCTGGGCGCCAGCGCGCTTCACCGTGGCGGGCCATGTAGTCCATCTCGCCGTGATGGCCGGCGGCGAGCCAGTCGCGGAAATGTGTGTCGTGCGGCGAGAGATCGACCGTGGCGAAGCCGAGCGCCTGCAGCCCAAGCTCCCCGGCCCAGCGGCGGATGTCACCGGCCAGTGCGGCGTGCTCCTGCGCCGTTGCCGCGCCCGCGTCTTCGCTCATCCGCTTCGCCGCCGTGT
>JBILEG010000248.1:0-5577 GCA_044352225.1 Pseudomonadales bacterium
CGCCACCCGCTGGCTCGACGGCTCCTCGTCCGCGAGCGGCCTGATCGTGCGCAGCACCAGCGCCTTGCGCCCGGCCTGCGGCCCCACCGCGATGCGGTACGTCACCGAGCTGCCGAGGAGTCAGCATGCTGAGCCACGAGTTCCGTAACCCCCTGGCCGCCATCTCGCGCTCTGCCCAGATGCTCCTGAGTCATCCGGATTTCGATCCCGAGCGCCGGCTCACGGGGATCCGTAGCAGCGCAGACAAACTGTATTCCCTCGTGGATCGACTGCTGGCAGTGGAGTCCTTCGAATTCCGCAGGGACATGCTCAAGCGGCAACCTACCGTCGTGGGAGCCCTCATCCAACGCTGCATCAATGACTCGCAGGAACCGGCCCGTATACGGTTCCAGCAGGTTACGCCAAACATGCTGGTATCCGCCGATGAGCAGCTGCTGAGCCTGGCTATCGGTAACCTGCTCGACAACGCCTTGAAGTTTTCGCCGCCGGACATGCTGGTGGCGGTGAGGCTCGCCTCCGTCGATGGCCAGGGCTGCGTGATCATCACGGACCAGGGCTGCGGCATTGAACCTGCCGACCTCGAGCAGCTTGGCACGCCTTACTATCGTGCGGAACTCAGCCGCCAGGTGCCAGGCCTTGGACTTGGCTTCCTGCTCGCCCGGCGCATCATCGAGAGCCACGGCGGCACCCTCTCGGTGGAGAGCACGCCAGGACAGGGCACCACGGTGACCGTCACGCTGCAGGAGTAATTGCCCGCCTGGCCGGGGATGCACGCTGGGACAGCCGGGCTTGCATTCTGGGCATGGCACAGCCCAGGGGCCTCACCTAGCTTAAAGGACGAACAAACATTCGCTGGATCAATCCTAGGGGGGATGACCATGAAGAACGGAAACTGGCGCAGCGGCCTGGGGCTGGCCGTGGTTACAGCACTGTACGGCACGGGGCCGGCCCATGCCCAAGCCGATTCGGGCGCGGGTGTTGCGGCACTGGACGAAGTCATCGTCACGGCCCGCAAGCGAGCCGAATCTGCACTGGAGATCCCGGAAACCATCGGCAGCCTGTCCGAGGAAACCCTGGAGCGCGCCAGCGTGACCGGCCTCGAAGACGTCGGCCAGTTGGTGACCAACTTGAACCTGTCCGTCCGGACCGACGGCTTTCCCAACGTCTCGGTCCGAGGCGTGGGCTCCTTCGGCAATACCCAGGGCGTCGGCTTCTACATCGATGACGTCCAGGTCTTCTCCGACGCCTCGGCACGCTTCGGTGACCTGGAGCGCATCGAGGTCCTCAAGGGGCCCCAGGGAACCCTCTACGGCGGCAGCAACATCGGTGGCGCCGTGCGGTTCATCACGGCCCGACCAGACCCCTCCGCCATGTCCGGGCATGCCCGCCTGACCGGCGGAGACCAGGGAATTCTGGAGGCGGAAGCCAGCCTCAATGCGCCCCTGGGTGACGGCGGCTGGGCGATGCGCCTGTTCGGCATGACCGGCAGCAACGACGGTTACCTGAGCAATCCCAACTCGGTGCGGGTCAATGGTGAAAGGAATGACAATCCTCGTGACATAGGCAAGGTCGACCAGGAGGCCGCCAGAGTCTCCATCGCGGGACCGATTTCCGATCGCCTGACACTCTATGCAGCCCTGCGCTGGAACACGCTGGATGGCCCCAACGACCCATGGAGCCTGGAGCTTGATCCTCAGTTCGAGTTCCCCGACCAGATCGACATGAGCATCAATCCGCGCCACGACCGCGAGACCACGGCCGCCACGCTCGAGCTGGCCTATGACGCGGACACCTTCACCCTGACCTCGGTCACCGCCTATACCGATACCGAGTCACGCCGGCAGTCGGACCTCGACAACTCCCAGGAATGGATACTGGGCCTGTTCCGCCCCCAGGACATCAAGGTTTTCAGCCAGGAGCTGCGCGCAACCTCGTCCGGCTCGGGGCCCCTGGAATGGCTGGCCGGGCTTTATTACATCGACTACGAGGACGATCTCGACTCGGACCTGATCTTCTACGGCGGCGCGTCGCTATTCGAGGGCATCATCCCGGATCCCGCCACCGAAAAGGACGTCATCGAGCTGGTTCCCTTTGAGGATCGACTGCGCAACCGCAAGCAGCAGGCGGCCTTCTTTACCGCCAGCTATCGGACCGGTGACCTGGAGTGGGGTGGCGGGGTCCGCATCGACAAATGGGAGGTAGAGACTACCAACCGGCAGAGCCAGCTGTCTGGGCGGCAATCCGAGACGGAGTTCCTGCCACGGCTGTCACTCACCTACTTCCTGGATGACTCCGGCAACAACGTCTATGCAACCATTTCCCGCGGCTTCGAGCCGGGTGGTTTCAACCTGGGCAACTTTGCCGGATCAAACGAACTGTTTGGCTTTGCTGCAGAGGAAGCCACCAATTTCGAGCTGGGCTTCAAGGGCAGGTTCCTGGACAACAGCCTGACCTTCACCGCAGCGGCCTTCCTGATCAAGTATGAGAGTCGGCAGTTCGAGCTGCAGGCCGCCGACCCGGTGACTGGCGACTTCGTCGAGGGCATCGTCAACGCGGGAGACTCCACGCAATACGGACTGGAGTTTGACCTCGGCTGGCAGCTGAGCGAGGAGTGGCGACTGTCGATCGGCGCGGGTTACGTGGATGCCGAATGGGACTCCGGGACGATCCTGGCCGACGGCACCAACCTCAGCGGTCTTACTCCACCCTACGTGAAGGACGTTACTGCGGTCGTTGCGGCGGACTATGACCGGGAACTGGCGTCCGGCCTACGGGTGTTTGCCCGCGGGCAACTGAGCTACAACGGCAGTTTTGAGGTTGACCTGGGGAACTCCGTGGAAAACCCCGACTTCACCGTCGCCAGCATACGCGTGGGTATCGGCTCGGACCGCTGGGAATTCTCGGCCGGCGTCGAAAATCTCTTTGATGAGGAGCACTACACGGACGCAACGCTGTTCCCCAACTTCAACCCCCTCGTGCCGCAGGATGCCATCATCATCGGCACCCTGGGCCAGCCGAGATTGCTGACGGCTGCTTTCAAGGTGATGTTTTAGGCGACTGACAGACAGAGTGGGAGACGACCATGACCAACACGAACTATGCCAAGAAGGCACTTGTTGATGGAGAGTACGTACAGATCGACGCGGTAGGCTGGCAGCCGTTTCCGGACTCGCTTTCAGAAGGCGGTATCCGGTGGAAATTGCTGCACGTCAGTCCCGAGGTCGGGGCGTGGACGGCGATGTTCGACTGCCCGAAGGGGTCGTCCTTTGCACGCCATATCCATATCGGCCCAGGTGAGTACTACCTCACCCGGGGCAGGATGGAGGTTCGCGGTGGTGAGGGGGACGGCGGTGCCACGGCCGTTGCCCCTGCATACGGATATGAGGCCTGCAACGCCCGGCACGACAAGACCTACTTCGTGGAGGACAGCGAGTTCTACATGACCTTCCTGGGTCCCCTGCAATTCATCCAGGCAGACGGCACCCCGATAGTCGTGGTTTCCTGGCAACAGGCACAGGAGCTGTGGGTAGCCCAGACCGGGCATACGGGCTGACCCCGCTGCCCGCCATGGCGTAGTATCGGGGGGGTAGCCAGCTCAATGGCGGGGTGACGATGGCCAGCGCCTTCGCAAGATGGGCGACGGATGAGTTCGAGGCGAGTGACCGCTTCGATGCCTGGCATGTCGCGCTCAATGACAACTACGGCGGATGGTCGTCTGCTCCGCCGTTGAGCCCGACCTTTTCAGCAGTGGTCGAGTGTGGCCAGGTCGACGCCTTCCGGGTCATTGAATGCATCTGCGACCCTTGCGGCGGCACTCGCAACCGCTCGGACATGGTTCGCGACCAGGATGAATTTGTCGCGCTGCAGCTGGTTTTGCAGGGGCGCGAAGAGGTCTCTATCGCCGGCGAGGAGTACCTGCTGAACCCGGGCGATATCCTGGTCTGGGACACCACCCGGCCCATGAACTTCCGGGTCGTCGAACAGTTGCACAAGCTGTCGGTCATGTTGCCGCTGGCTCGACTGAGAAACTGGCTGCCCAACCGTTGGGAAGACGTCAGACGGGTCATCCAGCCGCAAAGCACCGCTGCACGTCTACTGGGCAGTTACCTGCAGGCGCTCGCTCCGCGGCGCGCGATGGACGGCTTCAACAACAGTGACGCGCTCATAGAAACCACCATCGGCCTGTTGGTGAACGCCCTGGAGCCAGGCCAGTCGCGGGGTGCCGCCCAGCCCCGGGAGCTGCAACTCGAACGGGTCAGGAACTATATCGACGAGCACCTCACCGATCCGGACCTCTCGCCCGGACGGATTGCCGCTGCCAATCGTATTTCGATCCGGTATCTGCACTGGCTGTTCGAGACGCTGGGAACCAGCGTCAGCCAGTACGTGATCCGGGAGCGGCTGGAACGCTGCCGCCGGGACCTGGGCAACCCGCTGATGGCCCGCCGCAAGGTATCGGATATCGCATTTTCCTGGGGTTTCAACGACGTGACCCATTTCGGCCGCCGATTCCGCCAGGAATACGGGATGTCACCCCGGTCCTTTGCCAAGATGGTCGCGGATGGCGGCGGCACTCGCGGCTGACAGCACCTCGATCCAGTAGCCGTCCGGATCCTGGATGAAGGCGATTTCGCGCATCTTGCCGTCCTGAGGACGCTTGACGAACTGTACCCCGAGGGCCTCGAAGCGTGCGCAGGCCTGCCCGACGTCCGGCACGCTGATACCGATGTGGCCAAAGCCCCGGGGGTCGCTGTTGCCGTTGTGATACCCGGCAAAATCGGGATCACTCTCGCTACCCCAGTTATGCGTCAGTTCCAACATGGCACGCTGGGAAAATGCCCAGGCGGCCCGGGCGATGGGCTCATCGGGGACGGCCGGATCTCCCTCGCGCAGGTAGCAAAGGAAGAACAGGGAAAACTTCATCTCCGGGAAGTCGAGCTGCCGGATCAGGGTCATCCCCAGCACGCGCGTATAGAAATCGACCGAGACCACCGGGTCCTTGACCCTGAGCATGGTCTGGGTCAGCACGAAGTCACGGGTCGCAGCATCGGGCTGGGTGCCGAGTTCCCTCAGGGTGGTGATGGGGCCTTGCGTCGCCATGGCAAATCCTCCTGCAAATAATTGATCAGCGGGCCAGGCCTTGGATGATAATCCCGCCAGGGGCATTTCGCCCGGGAGTCACCTTGATGCAAACCAAATCGCTGGCCGCCTTCTGCGTGATCATCTCGCTACTCACCCTGGCCGGCTGCGGTGGACGCGAGAAGATCACGGACTTTTCACAGCTGGCCCAGGCCGAGTTCGCAGTGCCTACCGGCACCGTCGCCGACCAGCTGGTTGCCAGCCGCTTCCCGGAGGCGCGCTTCGAGTACTACAACTCTGTGCTGGACGCCGCCCTGGCCGTACGCTCCGGCAAGGCGGACGCGGCCGCCTACGACGAGCCGATCCTGCGCAACATTGCCGGCAAGAACCCCGGGCTCAAGGTGCTCCCCGAGCCCATCACCGTGGAGGGTATAAGAAAGATAAAGCCCCTCCCCGACCGAATCCAACCCTCCCGGGCGGCTGACGCCCGGTGCCCCT
>JBILEG010000249.1:0-5575 GCA_044352225.1 Pseudomonadales bacterium
GCCGTCCGTGAGGCCGTCAAGCTGGCGCATCTCGCATCCCTCGGTGGCGAGCAGCCTGCCGCCGCAGCACCTCCCTGAGCGGCGCACTTCCCCTCTGCTCCTGTCACGAAATCTTCCGTACCGGGTCACAACCCGTTGTACCCGGCTGTTCCGCTTGCCGGAAGGCGGAGGCTGCGACGATACGCTGCCGACAGGAAGAATCTCATCATGCTGCGGATGTGGTGCAGAAGGTATGAGAGCCTTCGGTGGCTGGTCCGGCGCGCATCGTGCTGCACGCTGACGGCAGGCGACCACAGCACGCGCCACCCCGCCAGTCTCAGCCTGCAGCAGATGTCCACGTCCTCGTAGTACAGGAAGTAGCGTTCGTCGAAACCACCGACCGCGGCGAATGCTCGTGCGGAAAACAGCATGAACAGGCCCGCAACCCAGTCCACCGGACGCACCTGGCCGTCTGTGGGGTTGAGTTTGTCGGGCTGCCCCAATGCCTTGCACACGATGGTCGCGGGTCGCGGCAGTGCCCGGGCGTTATCTTCGGTTTCTCCCTGGCTGTTCCGCGCAAGCGGCGCGATGAGAGCGGCACGCGGCTCCCGCTCCAGGCAGCCGAGCAGCGGTCCGAAGACCTCCTCCGCAAGCCGCACGTCCGGGTTGATGATGCAGAACAGATCGTCGTCCGCCGGCCTGCAGAGCCGGAACGCGAGATTGTTGTTGGCTGCGAAACCTTGCGGTCGCTCGTTTCGGTGAACCTGAAGAAGAAACGTGAAGTCGGTTTCGCAGAACGGGAGCGCTTCCTCGCGATTGACGACCAGAAGCACCGAAAGATCCACCAGTGGTGCCGACCGCTCCAGATCGCCGAGCAGCGCAGCGACCTCGGTGGCATTGCCGTGGCTGACGACGGCGACGTGGATTCTTTTGCGCATTCCCGCTCTTGCTCGCTGTCCTGCTCAGCCGCGCAGAGGCCGTCTGCCCGGCCACCCGAGGGTCATGTGGCGCACCACATGCCAGGAGCGGACACGCCGCGACGCCTGGATGATCCGCCGGTCACGGAGCAGTTCCGGCACAGCGACAAGGGCGTCACGTTTGGCCCGCCACGCGACGGACGCCTGCCCTCGGAAAGTGAAGTGGCACAGTGCCAACAGGTTGAGTGCGATGTGTGGGAGGAGCAACACCCAGAGCCATACCCCTGGCATGTTGCGCAGGAAGGTCCAGACCAGGTTCCGCTGGCCATGGTACACATAGAAATCACTGCCCCGACCCGAGCTCCGGGAGCCCAGGTGATGCACCACGGCGCCCGGCACGTACAAGCAGCGATGGCCGCGCAAGCGCAGGCGGAAGCCGAGGTCCACGTCTTCGAGGTAACAGAAGAACCTGTCGTCGAAACCGCCTGCCTCGAGCAGGATGTCGCGGCGATACAGTGCCGCTGCCGCGCAGGCCGAGAAAACCTCCCGCGCCACGGTGAACCGTTCTGCCGCCCGCAAGCCGTACCCCGCCCTCCCGGGAAGCCCGGCGATGTGGTAGCTGTCGCCTGCGCCGTCCAGCAGCTCAGGGTCAATGCCGGACAGAAGTCTGCTGGCGAAGCAGGCATAGCCGGCGTGAACGGTTGCCGCGCGAAGCAGCTCCTCGAGCCACCGGGGCTCCGGGCGCGCGTCCGGATTCAGCAGCGCGACCCAGCGGACGCCATCGGTGTGTGCCAGCGCCACGTTGTTCGCGTGCGCAAAGCCGGTGTTGCGCCCGAGCATCATCACCTCGATGTGCGGGAAACGGGCTCGGGCTGCAGCGATCGACCCGTCGGTGCTGCCGTTGTCCACCACGATGGTCCGCAACACCGTAACGGTCTGGCGTTCCAGCGCGGCGAGGCAATCCAGCAGCGTCTCGCCCGCATTCCAGTTGACGATGATGACCGCGGTCGACGCGTCGCGCCCGCTTGCGGACGTTTGCCCCGCGTCTCGGGTTTCCGCCGGGCTTGGCATCAGGCTACTGCCCTGCCTGTGTGCGGAGCGCGATCAAGCTGCCGGCCCCTCGGTCAGGTTGGGGGAACTGCGGCGTATCCACTCGACCGTCCGTGTCAGTCCCTCCATCAGCGCGGTGCTCGGCTGCCAGCCGAGATGCTCCCGAGCCAGGGCGATATCGAGTACGTTGGTGGGTACATCGAAGGGCCGTCCCGGCAGATGCCGGCGGCGGACGCCGCAACTGAGAACCGTTTCGATGCTGCTGATCACCTCGTTCAGGCTGTGCCCGACGCCGCTGCCGATGTTGAACAGCTTCCGGTCGCCGACGTGGGTCATCGCGCGGCAGAGCGCCTCCACCGCGTCGTCCACGTACAGGTAGTCGCGGACCACGGAGCCGTCCCCCCAGATCTCCAGCGTTTCGCCCGCCATGGCCTTGTGCAGGAAAACCGTTGCCGCTCCCTGCACTCCGGTCGCGCGCTGGCGCGGACCATAGGGATTTGCCATGCGCAGGATGCAGTAATCGACCCCGTGCAGCGTGTGGTAGAGGTGCAGGTACTTCTCTATCGTCAGCTTGCCGATACCGTAAGAGCACACGGGATCCGTGGGATGCGATTCGGGAACGGGTACCTGCCGGAGGTCGCCATACACCGTGCCGCCTGATGAGCTGAAGACGACCTTGCGTACCGCATTGCGTCGTGCCGCCTCGAGCATGTGCATGGTGCCTACAACATTGGTCTCGAGGTCGTAGACAGGGTTGTCGTTGGATGTCTTGGGCAGCGTCGTGGACACCAGATGGAACACGACGTCGATGCCCTCAAGAGCCTCGTCCAGATCCCGGGGGTTGGCGAAGTCACCTTCGATGAACTCGGCCGCCAGGGCGCCGGGTGAATTCTCCGGCGCCGGCACCTTGGGACGATCGAACACTCTCGCACTATGACCTCTCCCGACGATTGCATCGCAGAGGTGCGAGCCCAGAAAGCCCCGTCCGCCGAGTATCAGGCAACGGAGCGGAGGTTCATCTGGCATGCGTGCCTGCCGGGAGTCCCGCGCCGAGACGGCTGTCATGTGCGCCCCTCTGAAAGGTTGGCCAGTTCACGGTAGGTGCGTATCAGTTCGTCGGCGTACTCGGTCATCTGCTTGACGCGCATCGCGCGGCTGCCGAGTTGCCGGAGGAGGCTGCGATCCTCCGCCAGACGGACCAGCGCACGGGCGAGTGCCGGTGCATCCCCGGGCGCGAACAGTAAACCGTTCTCCCCGTCGTGAACCAGTTCCGAGATCCCGGCGACGTTCGAGCCCACGACAGGGCATCCCGCTGCCTGCGCGTGCAGCAGGACCAGAGGCGAGTTCTCGTGCCAGAGCGACGGTGCCACCAGCACGTCCAGACCCTCCATCACCTCCGCAATGTCACGCTGCGGGAAGGTGCCGCGGAACTCGATTCTCGGATCCCCGTTCGCCAGACGTTGCAGTGTCGTGAAGTATGCGGGGAACTGTGCCGTGTCACCGTAGAAACCCGCTGTTACCGAAAGTGTGTGCGGTATCGAACGGAGCGCCTCGACGAGTACATGGGCGCCCTTGTGCTCGTACAGCGTTCCGACGAAACCGATGCGCAGTGGCCCCTCGTCCGGCGCACGTGCAGCTGTGCGCGCCGTGTAGCGGATCCCGAAGGGTTGCACCGATACCTTGCGCGCGTCGACACCGAGGCTCTCGACCGCCCTCGCCATGAACCGCGTTGCCACGAAGATCCGGTCCGCACCTGCGATGGTGTTGCGGATGAAGCCGGGGCGGTCCGCCAGCGACCGCACCTGTGCAACCGCCAGCAGATCCGGGGCCATACCACTGCGCGCCAGCCTCACTGTCAGCGACCACAACGGCCGGGGAGCGAGCGTGACCAGCCAGCGCAGAGGCGCCGGCAGGCGCAGCCATGCGATATGGCGCAGGCAATTCGCACCGTCGGCCGACGGGCCAGGGCAATGCGAGTTGTCCGGCAGCATCAACTGGTTGGTCGGGCAGAGGGGCCAGAAGTCGGTCACGGTGAGCACCGTGGGGATCCGCAGTGACTGGCAGGTTGCCAGTGCCGATGCCGACAGGCGCTGGAGGTGGAAGAAGTGCACGACATCCGGGCGCGTACGCTCGAGGTGCTTGCGGAAGAATTCCGCGAGCAGCGGGTTGTCGTACTCGAGCGCCATGACATTGCTGACGCCCCCCATCGGCGAGTGGGAATGGCGGAAGCGCGTGACCTCTATGCCCTCGAAGGAGTAACTCTCGAAGCGCTCGTGATCCTCGCAGGATCCCCGGTACGGGTGCCCGGCGAATACCGAGACTTCGTGGCCACGGGCCTGCAGTTCCCTCGCGGTTTCAGCGGTGAGCACCTCGGTTCCGGCCGAATACTCGGGCAGGAACTGATGCGCTGCGAGCAGGACCCTCATGCGCCCCGGTCGGCGTCGCTGCGCGCTTGCCTGGCTTCCAGTTTCTCGATCACCCGATGCGCCATACGGCGCAATCCTGCACTGCGGAGCAGCATCGCGCCCGGGCGGGTTCTCGAAAGTGCGGCGAGCAGCCGGAGGACCCCGCCTATGGGCAGGTCGGCAGGCGGTGGCGCCGTGCTGCCGTGGCGCGTCTGTAGCCAGTGGCTCCACAGCCCGTCGGCGACGCGGGTCAGCCGTGCATATTCGACCGCCTGTGTCGCCAATTCCAGCCCCAGCCCCTGGGCCACCGGGAGGCGGGATTCGGATGCCGAGAGTTGCCGCGCCAGATCGAGCGCCGCTCTCAGCTTCACGGCTGTTGCCGCACGGCTGAAGTCGGACCCGATGCGTGTCTTTGCCGCATCGCCCATGGCCCTGCACGTTTCGGGATGCGTGATCAGCCCGGAGAGCGCCGCCACGTAGTCATCGAGCTCCCGGTCGCCGTGCGGAACGATGAAGCCCGCGCTTCCGCTGACGACTTCGGCCTGCCCGCCCACGGCGGCGACGACGGGTACCACTCCCGCGCCCATGGCCTCGAGGAGGGCGACCGATATGCCCTCGTACTGGGACGGCAGCAGGAACATGTCGGCAGCGGCGAGTATCTCCAGCCAACGTGCGTGCTCCACGCCTCCAAGGAAGCGCACCGTGCCTGCGAGTCCGTGATCACGGACCAGTTCCTCGAGCATCGGCCGGAGTTCGCCGTCGCCGATCACCAGAGCGCGGAACACGAGTCCACGACCGGCCAGCGCACGCAGGATTTCCGCAAGGAAGCGTGGACGTTTCTGCTCGCAGATCCGGCCCGCGAAAACGATCACGGGCATTTCCGGCCCGATGTCCAGTTCGGCCCGCACACGGGTGCGGATGGCGCCTGCGTCGACGTACGGCGCGGCGTCGATCCCGGAATGACACACCGAGATGCGCTGCCGGTCGGCCCCGCGACCGACCATCCACTCCCGCAGATGCGCCGTGGTGACGAGGTTCAGGTCCAGCGCTTCCTGATAGCCCGCGCCGAACCGCGGGTGTCCGCCGTTCAGCCAGTGCGGCTCCTCGACATGGCAGAGATCGACGAAGGTCACGCCCTCGCAGAACGCCCGCAGATAGGGGAGCATCTGATAGCCCAGCGTGCTGCCCGTGATCAGTACCGTGTCGATCCCGCGCGACCGGATC
>JBILEG010000250.1:0-5566 GCA_044352225.1 Pseudomonadales bacterium
GCATCGCCGCCAGCGGGTATTTCTCGATCCACGACTACGTGCTCGGCCTCAGGGCAGCGAGCGCGGGGCGCATGCCGGAGGCGCGAGCAGCGCTGGCGCGGGTGAAGGCGCGCGCGGCCTCGCTGCGGCCCTCGGAAGACCTGACGGCAGCCTGGTTCGACAACATCACCCCGCAGGAAGTCGAGCAGGCACGTCTGCTGGCCGATGCGCTGGACGCGGGCATCCGCTTCCACGCCGGCGAGCGAACGCAGGCCATCACGCAGTTGCAGGCGGCGGTGAAGGCGCAGTCTTCGCTGGTGTTCGAGTACGGCCCACCGTGGTCGGCAAAACCTTTCGAGGAACTGCTGGGCGAATTCCTGCTCGCCGAGGGCCGCAAGGCGGAGGCTGTCGAGGCCTTCCGCGCATCTCTTCGTACTTACCCCAAACGCCGGCTCTCATTGGCCGGCCAGACACTAGCGGAGGCTCCATGAAAACGGTATCCGACCTTCTGCGTGCCGCGCACGCGCGCCTGGGGCTGCTGGCAGCCTGCCTTTTCCTGCTCTTGCCTGCCGCGGGTGCGCAGGCTGGCGAAGGCGCCCACACCACCCGTGCGGATCTGGTGGGTGCGTGGCGCTTGCTGCGGATCGAGCGCGAGGGTCCGGACGGCATCACGCCCGATGCCTTCTATGGCCCGGGCACCCGCGGGCTGCTCGTCTACGATGCGTCCGGCGCGATCAGTGTGCAGATCTCCGGCGAGAAGCGTCCGGCAGTGGAGGTACCGCTCGAGCGCCCCGTGGCGCCGGGGAACACAGCCGAGATCGCCGCCGAACGCGCGGCCTTCCACAGCTACTACGCCTACACCGGCACCTGGCACTACGACGAGTCGACCTCCGTCTGTACACACCGTGTGGAGGTGGCGCTGCTCTCGGTGGAGGAAGGCATGCACTACGAGCAGGAAGTGAGCCGTGAGGGAAACCTGCTGGTGTTCATCCGTCGTGGCACACAGAACGGATCGCCGGTGATTTACCGGAAGGTGTGGCAGAAAATCTGAGCGTTCAGCCGACCGGGCCGGACACCCACCGCCACTCTCCCGGCCCGAGGTCCTCCGGTAACACCACGCTGCCCACAGCCTCGCGGTGCAACGCCTCCACCCGGTTACCCGCCGCCGCGACCATGCGTTTGACCTGGTGATACTTGCCCTCATCGATCGTGATGCGCAGGGTGGCCGCGTCCAGCAGGACGCAGTTGATCGCCAGACTTGGCGCGGGCTCGTCGTGCAGTTGCACGCCCTCGAGCAAGCGCTGGCACAGATCGGTATCTGCCGGGTGCTTCAGCGTGACACGGTAGGTCTTGGGAACGTGGTGCCGGGGGGAGGTGAGCCGATGGTTGAGCGCGCCATCGTCGGTGAGCAGCAGCAGCCCCGTGGTGTCCTGATCGAGCCGGCCCACCGGCTGCACGCCGCGCGCGCGCAAGGGCGGGGGCAACAGCTCCAGCACACTCGCATGGACCTGCGGGGCCCGTGAGCACTCGTAACCGGCGGGTTTGTGGATCATCAGGGTCGCGTGTTCCCTGAAACGCCATTCGGTGCCATCAACCGCAAAACGCAGCTCAGCTACGTCGAACTCCGCCGAGGGATCCTCCGTCAGGTCGCCAGCCACGGTCACGCGGCCCGAGTACACCAGCACGCGGCACTCCCGGCGCGAACCGAAGCCCTGCGAGTGAAGCATGCGGTCAAGCCTCACGACGGCACCTGCTTTGGGCAGCAACAAGCGTCCCGTGCCGCGGTGTGATCACTAGTGCAGCGCTGCTGTCTCATGAAGGGCCTGGGAAAGTTTGCCCTTCGGTGCGAAGTCCCAGCCGCCCAGATACTCGATGTCATCAATCAGCCAATTCGAACCCTCACGCACCAGCAGGAAGCGATCCGGCCAGGTCTCGATGGCCTTCCCCGTCTCGGGATCGGAATAGACGTACTTCACGCGCACGATCGCGGTATCGGCGGCGACATCCACAGCATCGACCGTGCCGCTGCTCGCGCCCTCGAAGAGGCTGGAGAACACATCGCCGTCGATCATGGGCGGCTTGTCGCTGGGATAGCGCGCCTTGTAGGCCTGCTGCCCCGCAAGCGCATCGTGCATCAGGCCGTTCAGCGCCGGACTGAAATGCTCCGCCAGCACCGCAGCCTGATCGGCATTGGGCAGGCCCCGGAACACCAGTGCCTTGTAGGCCGCGAGAAACGCCTCGACGCGCTCGCCCGCGGCCAAGGGTTTGACGGTCGATGCCGTGGCTCCGGCGGCCACCGCCGGAGAGACAGGCGCGGCGGTCTGCGTTGGCGCTCCGGCGCAGGCGCACAGCAGGGCCGTCAGCAGGCAAGCAAATACGGCTCTCACAGGGGCGTTCTCCTCGATTGGTTGATGCGGCGCAGGATCTCATTCTGGCCTGCGTACTGTTTCCGCAATGTGGCCTGATCGGCGTCGAGTTCGCGGCAGCGCAGGCTGCTGACGGCAGCGTTGATCTGCGCGCGACGGTCATCGTCGTAGGGCTCCTCGCCCGCCCAGTGGTTGCACACCACGGCGCGGCGGATGAAATCACTCACATCCGTCGGCATGTCTTTGCGCAGGCCCGCGAGCGCTGGCGGATCCTCTGTCACCCACTGCGACTCGGCTGTGGGCGGCGCCGTGGGCTCCGGGGGGGCAGGCTGTGCATCGGGCTCGGGCTTGGGCGCAGGAGCAGGAGCGGGCGCGGGCGCGGGCGCGGGCGCGGGCGCGGGCGCGCAGGCCATTACGGCCATGACCATCAGCAGCGGCATGGCACGGCGGAACACAGAAAGGGATCGGATGGACATCGCAGCGCCCCTCAGTAGTTGTTCAGGGCAGTGACTTTGCCATCGGCCCCGAACCACACCTGGCCGCTGCCCAGCATCGCGCCCTGGTCACGCACGAACATGTTGCGGGGAAGGCCCTTGGCGATGCTCTCGCGGAACGCCGGCGTGAAAATGAGCTCGTAATCGGCGAGCAGCTCATCGGCAGAGGCATAGCGCTTGCGCCCCGCCAAGGTGTCGACCCGGATCGGATAGCGGATCAGGGAGGCGGCCGTCTTGCGGTCTTCGCGCTTTACCGCCAGCCAGAAGGCCTGCGAATTGCGGTGCAGCGATTCCGGGTCACGCACGCCGATGGCGGCGTAGCGGTGCTTGATGGAGCCCGAGGTGCCGCCTTCCATCTGCAGATAGACGGGTAGCGATGTGTCCGACCCGGCCTTGCTCCAGGTGCCGCGGATCACTTCGCACTCGAGCGCGCTGTCACCGAAGGCGCTCTCGGGGTCTTTCTCGGGAAACTCCGCCCGGAAGCTAGCTACGGCATTTCCTGCCGCGTCCAATTCCTCGAGCAGCACGTGGGTGGCGTCCAGCATGCGGCCGCGCAAGGGAATGTCCTTCAGAGAGGAGGCATAGAAATACACGCCGCTGACCTCCTCCCCCGCGAAAACCAGCGTCATGCGGATGCGGTACTTGCCGGCCATCTCGCCGTTGTAGTTCCACAGCCAGCCAGGCTGGTTCTTGCTGCAGGCGGCGAAGGTCTGCACGGGGAGCAGGAGCAGGCACAGCAGGATCATGCCGATGCGTGTCGTGTTCATGCGGGCGGAGCTTCCTGTCGGTCAGCGGGGTGATTGACGCCGTCGCCCGTGCGCACGGGTTCGAGCAACGACGGATCCACGCCCTCCAGGCATCCCACGTTGTAGCCGTAGTGCTGCGGGTTGGAGCGGCGCCGGTGATGCGTGTAAACCCCGCAGTGCGCGCAGAACCAATGCTCTGCGGTGCGGGTGTTGAACTGGTAGAGCCGAAGCGACTCCTCCCCCTGCACCACGCGCAATCCGGCAAGCGCAATGGCGCCCATGATGGCTCCCTTGCGGCGGCACAGCGAGCAGTTGCAGCGGCGGGCGTCGACGATACCCTCGGGCAGCACGAGTTCCAGCACCACGGCGCCGCAATGGCAGGAGGCTCGGTGCTGCGGAAGGATGTCGGTGTCGCCGACGCGGCGGATCATGGGAGCTGGCAGGAAGGGATGCAGACTCAGGCGGGGAAACCGCTCGGGCCTACCCCTGAAGGGCAGGCCCGGCAGTGCGCCGCTTACTTGCCGCTTTTCTTCGCGGCCTTGGCGGCGCGCTTTTCCTTCACCGTCTTGGTGGGTTTTTTCTTGGTCTCTTTCTTCTTGTCCATGCCCTTGGTCATGTCGGAGTCCTCATCGGATAGGGGTGATTCCCGGCCTGAGCTTAGGGCTTGGACCAGCCGCCCGCCAGAGGGCGATGGAGACTCAGAGTTCCAGCGTCATGAAAACGCTGTGTGGATCCGGGACGTAGTCGGCGAAGGGCCCGCACTCACGGAAGCCGAAGCGGGTGTAGAGCGCACGAGAAGGCGTGAAGGGTTCGGCCGAACCCGTCTCGAGGCTGAGTCGCGCATAGCCGCGGCGGCGGGACTCCTCGATGATGTACGCAAGCATGGAAACGCCTGCGCCCTTGCCGCGGTGCGCGAGTGCGGAGCGCATGGACTTGATCTCGGCGTGATCCGCGCTGTGCTGCATCAGTGCACCGCAGCCGAGCAGCTCGTCCCCCTCCCAGACCGTCCAGAAACTCATGCCGGGACCGCGCAACGCGTCCAGATCCAGCGCGTGCACGCTGCCCGGCGGTGACCACGCACGCATATCGCGCAGGTGTTCCTCGAGCAGTGCGTACACACGTTCCGAACTCAGATCGTCTGGCCGGATCTCCATCACAGCGCGGGCCTCCCGGGACTGTCGTGACGGATGTTACTGACGGGCTGCGCAGCGCGTGGCCGCGCCAGCAACGGGCTTCATGTCGGCAAAGCCCAGACGCACTTCGGTCTCGAGCGCCGCGCCCAGGCCCTGCGCGCGCCAGCCGGCTGCCTGCGGGCAGTTCGCATCGGTGGCCTCGCCGCCCGGCTGCCAGAACGTGATGCCGCTCTCGTCGATGCTCACAGGCTTCGAATAGCTGCCGGTGAAGACCTTCTGCCGCTTCTGCAGATCCCAGATCACGAGACCGCGAGGCTCGGGTGCCGTGCCGCTGTCGAGGACCAGGAAGGATCCCGCCAGGCCCAGGAAGTATTCGGCGTTTTCGTTGCGGATCTCGAAGTCACCTTCGCGCACCAGATATTTGCAGGGCGGGATGCTGCGCCCGCGACCAAGTTGCTTCACGAGGAAATCCGTTCCGACGCTCTCCGTGGGCTTGGCGATCACGCGGAAGCGGCCCTCGTCGTGGCATTCGGGACGTGTGGCAGCGAGCGCCACAACCGACAGCGATGAAAGGATGGTCGCAAGAACGAGTGGAGCAAGTCTCATGGGTACTTCCGGAAGCAGGACGGTGGGGTTGATGCGCGTCAGGAACAACAGAGGAGCAGGAATGCCCCCGGCCCGACACGCGACGTAGGATACGCAGCGCAGCGCAATCCACGTCTGTGGATCTTTGGTCAAAAGGCTGCTGCCGGATTACGGTTTGGTTACGCACTGGCACGCACGAGGGGCGCGTCCGCTCAGGCAGTACGGCCCCCCTCCGGTTGCACCTTCGCGCAGAGCAGACCCTG
>JBILEG010000251.1:0-5561 GCA_044352225.1 Pseudomonadales bacterium
TGCTTCCTCTCGCGTTTCGCCACCGGCGAGAAATGGGCGCACCTCGACATTGCCGGCACCGCCTGGGAACAGGGCGCAGCCAAAGGCGCCACGGGACGCCCGGTGGGCCTGCTGCTGCGCTACCTGCTCTCCAAGGCCTGAGCAACGTCCTCCCCGATGACGCGCATCGATTTCTACATCCTGCCGGTAGCAGAGCCGCACGGAGCGCTCAGTTTTGCCTGCCGACTCGCTGAAAAGGCCTGGCAGGCGGGCAACGGGGTCTACATACACGGCGCGGACGAGGAGCAGGCGCGCGCGCTCGATGCCATGCTCTGGCAGTTCCGCGACAGCGCCTTCGTGCCGCACGAACTCGCGCTCGGCGAGGCTCCGCGTGCGGGATGCCCGGTAGTCGTGGGAACCGGCGACGACCCCGGCGAACATCACGATGTACTGCTCAACCTGGGAGAGAGCATCCCCTCTTTTTTCGCCCGATTCGACCGCGTCGCCGAGGTGGTCCTGAACGAACCGGCAGCACGCGGCGAGAGCCGCAAGCGCTGGGCCTTCTACAAGGATCGCGGCTACGAACTCGCCCACCACGACATGCAACACCTGCGAGGCGGCGGTGAGCGCTGAGGACGAGCGCAAAACGCCGCTGGCCGGCAAGACCATCCCGGTGCTGGTGGATGTGATCACGCCGGGCGACTCCCCGCTCGCAGGCCTGTCGCGCTTGAGCGCGGACCAGCGCGCAGCGCTGTCGGCCGACGCGCGCTTCATGCTGGACGAGTTGCTGGACGATTGCCTGCCAACCCTCGAGGCGCGACTGCGAGAACGCCTCGAGCAACGGATTGCCGCACTGCTCGGCGAGTGAGACCTCGCGGTTGCCCCTCCCGAAAGCACGACGGTATCCTCCCGCCCTTTCCGATCCCACACGAGTCACCATGGAAAAGACCTACAGGCCCGAGGACATCGAGCGGCGCTGGTACGACGCGTGGGAGAGCCGTGGCTATTTCCGCCCCTCGGGCAGCGGTGAACCCTACTGCATCGTGATTCCGCCGCCGAACGTAACGGGCAGCCTGCACATGGGGCACGCCTTCCAGCAGACGATCATGGACGCACTGATCCGCTATCACCGCATGTGCGGGCACGACACGCTCTGGCAGGGCGGCACGGATCACGCAGGCATCGCCACGCAGATGGTGGTCGAGCGCCTGCTGGCCGCCGAAGGCACCGATCGTCACACGCTGGGTCGCGAGGCCTTCCTCGAGCGCGTCTGGCAGTGGAAGGAACACTCCGGCGGCACCATCACGCGACAACAGCGACGGCTGGGCAATTCGGTCGACTGGTCGCGTGAGCGCTTCACGATGGACCCGGAACTCTCGGAGGCCGTGCGCGAAGTCTTCGTGCGCCTGCACGAAGAAGGGCTCCTCTACCGCGGCAAGCGGCTGGTGAACTGGGACCCGAAACTGCACACGGCGATCTCCGATCTGGAGGTGGTGCAAGAAGAGGAAGACGGCCATCTGTGGCACCTCCGCTACCCCCTGTCGGACGGCAGTGGCCATCTCGTGGTGGCCACCACCCGCCCCGAGACCATGCTGGGCGATGTCGCAGTCGCCGTGAACCCCGAGGACGAGCGCTACCGTCATCTGGTGGGCAAAACCGTGCGCCTGCCGCTCGCGGGGCGTGAGATCCCGGTGATCGCCGACGACTACGTCGATCCGGCCTTCGGCACGGGCTGCGTGAAGATCACGCCCGCGCACGACTTCAACGACTACGCCATCGGCCAGCGCCACAGCCTGCCGATGATCAACGTCCTCACGCCCGACGCGATGCTGAATGACGCAGTCCCCGAGGCCTATCGCGGGCTCGAGCGCTTCGAGGCGCGCAAGCGCGTGGTGGCGGATCTGGAATCCGCCGGACTGCTCGATCGCATCGAGAAACACAAGCTGAAAGTGCCGCGCGGGGATCGGAGCGGCGTGGTGATCGAGCCCTACCTCACGGACCAGTGGTTCGTGCGCGCGGCACCTCTCGCCGAACCGGCCATCCGCGCCGTGGAAGAAGGCCGCATCAATTTCGTGCCCAAGCAGTGGGAGAACACCTACTTCGCGTGGATGCGTGACATCCAGGACTGGTGCATCTCGCGGCAACTCTGGTGGGGGCACCAGATCCCGGCGTGGTACGACGACGCGGGCAATGTCTACGTGGGCCGGAGCGAGGCCGAGGTGCGCGAGCGCCACGCGCTGGCCGATACGCCCTTGCGCCAGGACGAAGACGTGCTGGACACCTGGTTCTCCTCGGCGTTGTGGACATTCTCGACGCTTGGCTGGCCCAGGGAGACACCGGAACTCGCGCGCTTCCATCCCACGGATGTGCTGGTCACCGGTTTCGACATCATTTTCTTCTGGGTCGCGCGGATGGCGATGATGACCCTCAAGTTCATGGATGAGGTGCCCTTCCGTACCGTCTACGTCACGGGCCTGATCCGCGACGAGCACGGCCAGAAGATGTCCAAGTCCAAGGGCAACGTGATCGATCCCATCGACCTGATCGACGGTATCGGGGTCGAGGAACTGGTGGCCAAGCGTACGGCCGGCATGATGCAGCCGCAGTTGGCGCAGAAAATCGCCTCCGCCACGCGCAAGGAATACCCGCAGGGCATTGCCGCTCACGGCACCGATGCGCTGCGCTTCACGCTCTGCGCGCTCGCCTCCACCGGACGCGACATCAAGTTCGACATGGGCCGCCTGGACGGCTACCGCAACTTCTGCAACAAGCTCTGGAACGCCACGCGCTACGTGCTGATGCAGACCGAAGGAAAGGACTGCGCCGGCACGCCGGGCGCGGGCTCCGTCGCCAGCCGCTGGATCCTGTCGCGCCTGCAGCACGCTACCACCGAGGTACACCGGGCACTTGGCGGCTACCGTTTCGATCTGGCGGTACAGGCCATCTACGAGTTCGCGTGGCATGACTACTGCGACTGGTACCTGGAATTCAGCAAGCCTCTGCTCGCCCAGGACGAGGCCACGGCGCGCGACACCCGCGCTACCCTGCTCGCCGTGCTGGAGCAACTGATGCGTCTTGCGCACCCGTTCATTCCCTTCCTGACGGAAGAGATCTGGCAGCGCGTGGCCCCGCTCGCGGGTGCAGGCGGCGACACCGTGATGCTGGCAGCCTTCCCGCGAGCGGACGAGGTGCACATCGATGCAGCCGCCGAATCCGATGTCACCTGGCTGCAGCAGGCCATCATTGCCGTGCGCAACATCCGCGGCGAACTGGGCATACCGCCGGGCCGCAAGCTCGTGCTGATGCTCCGCAACGCGGGCCATGAGGAACGGCGCCGCGTGGCAGAGCACGGCTTGTTGTTGTCGACGATGGCCAAACTGGAATCGGTCACCGTGCTGGACACAGCAGAGGCGCCCGCCTCCGCCACGCAGGTGATCGGGCAAACCGAGTTGCTGGTGCCGCTCGCCGGCCTGATCGACGTCGATGCCGAGTGTGCGCGCCTCGAGCGCGAGGAGGAAAAGCTCGCCAGGGAGATCGAGAAACTCGAGGCCAGGCTCGGCAACGCGGGCTTCGTCGACAAGGCACCGGCAGAGGTCGTGGCGCGAGAGCGCGCGCGTGTCCTGGAACTGACAGGCGCGCGAAACGCGCTGGCTCGCCAGAGGGAGGGGATGCGCAACGCCTTGTAAAAACAAAGGATGGGGACCAGAATGCCATCGGGGTGCCATGTTTTTTGGCGCCCTCCATAAGCACTAAAACCTCGTCGACTGGAGATACTCATGCAGTCAAAACCCGGCACATTCCCCCGCTCGCTGCTCGCCTTGGCGATCGGCACCACGATATCCACGCTCGCCACGGCACAGGGCAACGACCCAAGCGCCCAAGGTCTGGAAGAGGTGATCGTCACCGCGGAGCGCCGTGAGGCCTCGCTGCAGGACACCCCCATCTCGGTGCTCGCCTTCGGCACCGGAGACCTCGAGAAACTCGGCGTGGATGATCTGGGCGACATCCAGCACAGCGTCCCGAACCTCTACATGCGCCAGTTCCCCAACAGCCAGGGGTCCCTGCGTACCTACATGCGTGGCGTCGGCAACAATGACGTGGGCATGTCCACCGACCCGAGCGTCGCGGTCTATGTCGACGGCATCTACGTGGCGCGCTCCATCGGCCTTGGCAACGAAGTCGCCAGCCTCGAGCGCATCGAAGTGCTGCGCGGTCCGCAAGGGAGCCTCTACGGCCGCAACACCATCGGCGGCGCGATCAACATGGTCACCGCCAAGCCCACGGGAGAGTTCGGCTTCAAGGGTAACCTGAGCGCAGGCGACCGCAACTACACCCGCGGCCGGGTCGAGATCGACACCCCGCGCGCCGGCGGTGTGGCAGCCAAAGTGAGCCTGCTCAAGTCGAAGAAAGACGGCTGGGTCACGAACCAGGGCTCCGGACCCAACTTCGGTGACAACGACAGCTTCGGCGGCCGCCTCGCCATCAACTGGCAGCCCTCCGACAGCGTCAATGTCGATTACGCCTACGACCAATCCGACGTGGACTCGGGCACCATCTACTACCAGAACATCGGCCCCTCGCTGTTCGGCTTCAGCCAGGTTCCCTTCCAGAAAGACCGCCTCGACAACGTCCGCCCGCGGGTACCCTTCGAGGAAAGCAACATCAAGATCAAGGGCCACTCGCTCACCGCCACCTGGGACCTCAGCGAAGACCTGCAGATCAAGTCGCTCACCGGCTATCGCGAACTCGAGCAGAGCATCTACCAGGACTATGGCGCGAACCGCTTCACCACGCGACTCTACGCGAACGCCCCCTTCGACAACGAGCAGGACCAGTTCTCGCAGGAACTGCAGCTGCTGGGCACGGCGCTGGATGGCGGACTGGAGTACGTGCTGGGCGCGTACTACTTCGAGGAAGAGGGTGACGAGGACACGATCGACTACATCACCCTGCCGCTCGGGTTCCTGCCACCGTTCCCGCCGATTTTTGACCAGCTCCTCGAAATCGAGCTCCCGAACCGCATCAGCACCGCGAAGAACGAAGCGCGCGCCATCTACGGCCACTTCACCTGGACGCCCGCGGCGATGGACCAGCTCCACCTCACGCTCGGCCTGCGCTACAGCGAAGACGACCGCGAGATCGAGACACAGGCACTGGCCAGCGGCTTCCAGTTCTTCTCTTCCAGCGCCGACGACTCCTGGGACAACACCAGCGTCGACCTGACCGCAGCCTACGACCTGACCGAAGACGTCAATGTCTACGCGAAGTACGTCGAGGGCTACAAGACGGGCGGCTTCAACATCCGCGGAACCAACCAGACCTCCACCACCACGCCGCTCGGCGAGGAAACGGTGACCACGATCGAAGCTGGCATCAAGGCCCAGTTCCTCGACAACCGGGTGCGCCTGAACGCCGCCGTCTTCAGCGCCGACTACCAGGACATCCAGTTGTCCTTCGCGGTACTGAACGACCCGACGAACGTGGTGCTGTACAACGCCGGCCAGGCCGACATCAAGGGTCTCGAACTCGACCTGACGACGCTGATTACCGACAGCCTCAAGCTCACGCTGGGCTACGGCTAT
>JBILEG010000252.1:0-5551 GCA_044352225.1 Pseudomonadales bacterium
GAAGTTGTTCGCTGCCTGCACTGATCTCGGAATTTCCGAGACGGTCGCCTTCCGGGCGAGAGGCACCAACCTGCTGTGCGGCGATCCCGGTGACGAGATCATCACGCGCAACGGCCGTTGCCCCGTCTCATCGATGCGGCGCGTCGGCGCTGCCGAGATCGCCGAACTCACAGACAAGCGTGTCCGCAAGGACATCGGCAAACTTCCGCCCCGGGAGTCTTCCGCACCCGCCCCCACACAACCGGAGAAGCAGTAATGGCCACGGAATTCATGCTGAACGGCAAGCCCGCGCGGGCAGAGGCCGACGCACAGACGCCCCTGTTGTGGGTTCTGCGTGAGGATCTGGAACTCACCGGCACGAAGTACGGCTGTGGCAAGGGCCTCTGCGGCGCTTGCACGGTGCATCTTGACGGCACCCCGGTCCGCTCTTGCTCTCTGCCCTTGTCGGTAGCGGCAGGGCGGAGTGTGACCACGATCGAAGGGCTTGCCGCAAACGGCTTGCACCCGCTGCAACACGCGTGGATCGAAGCAAACGCACCGCAGTGCGGTTATTGCCAGTCGGGCCAGATCATGTCTGCCGCAGCGCTTCTCGCGGGCAACCCCTCGCCTACGGATGCAGACATAGATGCGGCCATGTCCGGCAACCTCTGCCGTTGCGGCACCTATCCCCGGATCCGGCAGGCGATCAAACGCGCGGCCGTGCTCATGACGCCCGTGGTGGCCCCCGCGGAGGTGCAGTCATGAACACGATCAACCGTCGCGGATTCCTGAGGGTTGCCGGTGTGGCTGGTGGGGGGCTGGTGCTGGGTTTCGGTCTGAGTGGCTGCAGCGAGCCGCCGCCCTGGCCCAATCTGGAAGCTGGCGTATTCCAGCCGAACGCGTTTATCCAGGTGAAGCTTGATGGGTCGGTGCTTCTCACCGTGTCCAAAGCCGAGATGGGGCAGGGCGTTACTACCGGTTTCGCCACCCTGGTGGCCGAGGAACTCGGTATGGACCCGCTCGCGCTCGGCATCGCCTATGCCGAGCCGCACCCGGCCTACGGTGACCCCGAAAACAAGATCATGGTTACCGGCGGCAGCACCTCGCTGAAGGGCGCCTGGCAGCCGCTGCGGGAAGCCGCCGCCACTGTGCGCGAGATGCTCGTCGCTGCCGCCGCTGCCGCATGGCAGGTGAGCGCTTCAGAGTGCGTGGCAGAGGACGGGAAAATCCGTCTGCGCGACGGGTCGAAAGAAATCGGCTTCGGGGAATTGGCAGCCGCCGCGGCGGCTCTGCCGGTGCCAGAGAGTGTGAGCCTGCGCCCTGCGGCTGACTGGAAACGTATCGGTCGGCACGACGCGCGCGTGGACTCTGCCGCAAAAGTCGACGGTTCCGCCACCTTCGGTATCGATGTGCGCGTGCCCGGCATGCTGACGGCGGTGCTGCTGCGCTGCCCGCATCAGGGCGGCAGCGTGAAGAGTTTCGATGGCGCACGCGCCTCGACGGCGCCCGGTGTGCGCGGCGTCATTGCCTGCGCCGGCGGGGTCGCCGTGATCGCCGATCGTTACTGGAACGCACGCAGCGCCGCCGCGCTTGTCGATGTGCAGTGGGACAAAGGTCCTCTTGCCGCGCTGGATTCTGCCGCGATCGCGCGTGAGCAGGTTCGCCGGCTCGACGAGGAAAGCGGCAAGGTGGTGCGTGAAGACGGCAAGCGCAGCACGCAGCCGGCCGTGCGACAGCTCAATGCCGAATACAGCGTGCCCTATCTTGCGCACGCCAC
Source organism: Pseudomonadales bacterium (assembly GCA_044352225.1). GTDB lineage: Bacteria > Pseudomonadota > Gammaproteobacteria > Pseudomonadales > UBA5518 > UBA5518. The sequence goes on from JBILEG010000252.1 coordinate 1,757, forward strand.
CATGGAGCCACTGAACGCCGTGGCAAGCGTCACTGCGGACGGTGCCGAGATCTGGACCGGCAACCAGGCACCCGATGTGCTGCAGGGGCTGATCGCGCGTGCGCTAGACCTTCCGGCTGCGAAGGTTCGGGTTCACACCATGCTGCTCGGTGGCGGTTTCGGGCGCCGCTGCATGCTCGATTTTGGTGTCGAGGCGGCGCTGGTTGCCAAAGCCGCCGGCGCGCCGGTCAAGCTCGTCTGGTCGCGCGAAGACGATATGCAGCACGACTTCTACCGTCCCTCGGCGCTCGCGCGCATGAGCGCTGACATCGGCGCCGACGGCAATCTGCAGGGGTTCGAGAGCCGTGTGGTATCGCCCAGCCTGTATGCGCTGATGGCGAAGGAACTCGGCCCGGCGATGCTGCCTCAGTGGGCGCCCGCAGGCATCATGAGCGGCGCTGCGGCGCTCGTGCGCAGCCGCGACCCCGCGATTCACGAGGGCCTGTCGGGCCTTCCCTACGATGTACCCTTCGTGCGTGTCGAGTCCCTCGAGTACGACCCCGGTATCCGCGCTGGCGTGTGGCGCTCGGTGGGACACTCGCAGAACGCATTCTTCGCCGAAGCATTCGTCGACGAAGTGGCTGCCGAACTGGGCGAAGACCCGCTTGCCTTCCGCCTGAAACGCCTGCCCTCCACCTCGCGCCATGCGCGTGTGCTGCAGGCCGTGGCGGATGCGGCGGGCTGGGGCAAGCCCGCGGCCGGGCGCTTCCAGGGGCTCGCGGTGCACGAGTCCTTCGGGACGGTGGTGGCCGAGGTGGTGGAAGTCTCCGTCAACGGTGGCAAGAGCCGCATCGAACGGGTCGTCTGTGCCGTGGAATGCGGCACGGTCGTGAACCCCGACGTGGTGCGCACGCAGGTCGAGAGCGGCGTCGTGTTCGCGCTCTCTGCGGCGCTGCACGGCAAGATCACGATCCGGGAGGGCGCAGTCGAGCAGGCCAATTTCGACACCTATCCGGTGTTGCGCATGAACGAGTGCCCGGCGATCGAAGTGGTGCTGATTCCCTCTGATGCGCCGCCGAGCGGTATCGGCGAACCGCCTACACCGCCGCTCGCGCCGGCACTGGCGAACGCCCTGTTCGCCGCTACCGGCGAGCGCCAGCGCAGCCTGCCCCTTACGCTGGGCTGAGATGCATCATCAGGAGATCCCCCGTACGTGAAGCCGGTCCTGCAGTACCCGTTCCCGGAAGTTCCGGCTCCCGGTCAGACCATCGAGATCGCGCCGGGTGTGTTGTGGTTGCGGATGTCGCTGCCACTCGCGCTCGACCATATCAACCTCTACATGCTGGAGGATGTCGATGGCTGGTGGGTGATCGATACCGGCATGCGCGGCGAGTCCACGCGGGCGCATTGGGAGTCGGTCTTTGCATCGCCCGAGTTGGGCGGCAAGCCGGTCAAGGCGATCCTGTGCACGCACTGCCACCCCGATCACATCGGTCAGGCCGGCTGGCTGAGCGAGCGCTGGCACGCACCGCTGTACATGACGGGGGGCGAGTACTTCCTGGGACGCGTATTCTGCAGTCCGTTGTCAGACGGGCCGCTGTGGGAGGCGCTGGATTTCTACGCGCGTGCCGGCGCCTCGCAGGAATTCCTGGAGCGCATGTCCAAGGGCGGAAGAGGGTTCTCGGCGATGGCCGAGCCGATGCCCCGATCCTTCCACCGCCTGAACCATGGCGACACGCTCGATATCGCAGGGCACCGCTGGGAGGCCGTGGTGGGGCGTGGCCATTCCCCCGAGCACCTCTGCCTGCTCGATCGCACACGTGGGCTGCTGCTTTCCGGTGATCAGGTGATTCCGATCATCACGTCGAACGTGAGCGTGACGGCGATAGAGCCCGACGGAAATCCCCTTGCCGACTGGCTGGACTCCCATCGCCGCTTCCTGGACGAGGTGCCGGACGAGGTCCTCGTGCTGCCGGCACACAACACCCCGTTCCGCGGTTTGCACGCACGGCTCAAGCACTTGCTGTCCCATCACGGGGATCATCTGCGCGCGCTGGAAGCGGCCTGTGTCGAGCCACGCACCGCGGTGGAACTGCTGCCCGTGATCTTCAAGCGCGCGCTGGGTGCGGAGCAGTTCTCGCTCGCCATCGGCGAACTGATCGCTCACCTGCACCATCTGATGGCAGAAGGTCGTCTCGGTCGCGAGACCGCCGCAGACGGTCTTGACCGCTACGCCGCCACCGATCCGCTCCGTGCCGCACGCTTGCGTGACGGCGGCAACAGCGCGGAGGAGGACACCATCATGGATTTTGAAGCGCAAGCGGTGTGAGCGCTGCCTGCGGCGGCTCCACCCGGAGCAGCCGGTCACCCGCGAAGGACCCGATGTAGAGCGCATCGCCCACGCGCTGTGCCACTGTCGCAGCGCCCATCGGCGCGCCTTTGTGCGCGAGCAGACGTCGAGTGCTCATCGTCGCCGGATCGAGTTCGATGATCTCGAAAGCAGCCGCACAGGCCCCGTTCCGCACCCCGAAACAGGCATTCATCTCGGTGAGGCTCGCCGTCTGGCTCGCCACCAGCAGTTTGCCGTCTGCCGTCCACTGGCTGTTGTCGGGGCCCTTGATGTGCGCGGTGCCCAGCAAGCGACCATCCCCCAGCGAAATCTTCCGGACCTCGCCGGGCAGGTACGCGTTCAGGTACAGCGTGCTGCCTGCTGTATCCACCTGGATTCCGTTCGGGAATGGCGCAGTCGAACCGGGGACTGCGGAGCAATCGCCGCTGCGCGCGCAGCGCAGCACCACGCCGGTGTCCAGACCGAGCATGCCGCGGAACATGTAGAGGTTGATGCCGCCCACGGTCCACGCATCACGGGGAAACATGTGGGAAACCAGAAAGCCCCCGTCCTGCAGCGCTGCCACATCGTTCATGTAGGTCCCGCGCGGAGGGAGCGTGCAGCCGCGCCAGGCGAGTTGCCATCGACCCGATTCGCCCAGAACCTCGAAGAATTCCACGCTCTCGCGTCCGCCGTGGTTCACCACCATCAACTCGCGGCGGCCGTCCGCGCGGGTGATCAGGTCGATGCCGTGCGGGGAAAATGCGTTTCCAGGTGGCGTGGTGCAACCCGGGCTTCCCCAGTTCTCTGCGGCAGTTTCGGCAAACTGCGGCAATCGGGTGATGATGCCGCCGCGGGTGTCGAACATCACCAGCGACCCGGGAGTGGCTCCGTCCATCCCGCCCATCTGGCTGATGAGCAGTGTGTGGCCGTCGGGCAACAACTCGATGTCCTCCGGGTTGTTGAACCCGCAGATCGGCGTGAGACCGGGAGAGGGTACGCAACCTGTGACCGGTGGCTCTGCACCACAGCCCGTGAGCAGGGCGCCGAAAAGCAGCGCACACAGGGCGGCCACGCGCATGGGCATCCGGTGCTGTGATGCGGACTCTGGCATGGGGATCTCTCGAAAGCCTCGGCGGGGCTATGGTAGTGTGCGCCTCGCCCGCGCGACAGGTCGCGCAGGCCACTGCCCGGAGCGCATCCTTGGTCTCTCTCACGCACCTGAACGAGGCGGGCGAAGCCCGTATGGTCGACGTCGGCGACAAGCCGGTCACGGCGCGCGAGGCCGTAGCGGAGGCGCTTGTCCGCATGCTGCCTGAGACGCTCGCACTGATCGTGGGCGGAGGCCATCACAAGGGCGATGTCTTCGCCGTGGCGCGTATCGCCGGCATCCAGGCTGCCAAGCGTTGCGGGGATCTGATCCCGCTTTGCCATCCGCTGGGGCTCGATGCGGTAGAGGTATCGCTGGAAGCGGATGCGGCGCAGTC
>JBILEG010000253.1:0-5549 GCA_044352225.1 Pseudomonadales bacterium
CGAGCCCTGGTGACGGTGGAACGCAGACCGCGCTCTCGAAGCGGCTTTCCTTCCAGATGCGCCAGACACTGCCGTCGTAATGGCAACCGGCGGTGGCGGTTTCGTGCACAGAGACCCAGGAGAGCTCCGGCAATCGCGGCGCCAGCATCTCCCACACCCCGCGGGCGAGCATCTCGCTGGTCGGGTTTTCCAGCCCCGGCACATCGTTCAGGCAGCGGTGGTGGAGTTGCGCCTGCAACGGCGCCCACAGCGCGGCGAGGGCCTCGTAATCCATGCCGATGTCGCGCGCACCCAGATCCTGATCCACATGCAGGATCACCTCGAATCCGTGCCCGTGCATGCGGCCGCAGGGGTGGCCTGCCGGCACCCGCGGCAGCCGGTGTGCGGCCTCGAAACGGAAGCGCCGCCAGAGATGCGCGCGTCCGGCTGCGTCGAGGTCGACGCCCGTATCACGTGTGCTCTGCACGCCCACCGATTCAGGTGCAAGCGGCGCCAGCGCGGCTGCGATCCAGCGAACGATGTTCTCGTCGGTGGGCGAGGCGATCACATCGTTCAGCAGGCGGTAATCGAGCGGTGCTACCGCGGCAGCAAGGCGCTCCGCCAACACGACACCCTCACAAACCGACGCCACGCGGGCACGCGCAAGGAAACTGTGTCCGTGCAGTCGGCACGCAGGATGCCCCTCGGGCAGCGCGAGCACCTGCACGGCGGCCTCGAAGGGCGATGCTGCCAGATGAAGCAGCCCTGTCCTCACGGCGTTCCCAAGCCGAAGCGCTGCAGCAGGGGATCAGGCACACCGGCCTGCGCAAATCCCCTTGCGCGCAGCTGGCAGGAATCGCAGCTGCCGCAAGGACGCCCCTCGGGGTCCGGGTCGTAGCAACTGCTGGTGCCAGCGTAATCGACACCAAGCGCCAGCCCTTGCCCGATGATGTCGGCTTTGGAGAGCGCAAGGAGCGGCGTCCTTATCTTGACGCCCTGCCCCGTCTCCACGCCGACGCGCGTGGCAAGCCGTGCCGTCTGTTCGAAAGAGGCGATGAACTCGGGCCGGCAATCCGGATACCCGGAGTAATCGAGCGCATTCACGCCGATCCAGATTTCCGGCGCCTCGAGCACTTCGGCCCAGGCGAGTGCGAAAGACAGGAAAATCGTGTTCCGGGCAGGCACGTAGGTGACGGGAATCCCCGCACGGTCCGGATCCGCACCACGGGGGACGTCGATATCATCCGTGAGGGCCGAGCCCCCGAAGGCGCGCAGATCGATGTCGAGCACCGCGTGCCGCCGCACGCCCTGCGAAGCCGCGATGCGCGCCGCGCAATCGAGTTCCACCGCATGACGCTGGCCATAGCGGAACGAGAGCGCGTGCAGGTCCCTGCCTTCGGCCCGCGCGATCGCCAGCACGGTGGCCGAATCCAGCCCGCCGCTCAGCAATACCACCGCCCTGCGTTCGCCCGCCATCGCCTGCCTCCGGAATGCCCCCGCATTGTAGTCGCGCGCACCCGCTGACCGCACCGCGAGGCACGCAGCCATATGGCGATCCTTGCAGCGCTTGACTACAGTAGGCCGCCGCCAACCTCCCGGGAGTCACCGTGCGAAGACTTCTCCCTGCCCTGCTCATGCTGGGTTGCCTGCAAGCACAGGCAGGATTCGACACGGGCAATCGCCTCTTTGAAGATTGCCGCGCAGGCAATTACTTCAATCGCGGTTATTGCGGCGGCTATGTCACCGGAATTGTCGACACGATCGAAGCGCTGCAGGCGCGCGGCGTGTTGCCCGCCGATGCGCTCTGCGTCCCCGAGGAATCCACCAAGGGCCAGTTGGCCGACGTGGTGATCAAGTACCTCGAACAGAACCCCGAACGCCGCCATCTGGAGGCGGGCAGTCTGGTTCCCGATGCGCTGAACCGCGCTTTTCCGTGCAAGCCCTGAGCAGGGAGCACCGTATGGAGCCACGGAGCCACGCGGCAGACAAGGGAGAGGCGCAGGGCTTCAGTGACCCCCTGCACCGGGAACTCCACGAGCGGATCGAGGAACTGCGCACGCACCATGAGGATGACTTCGGCCGTTTCCACGCGCTCGACTGGACACTGATCGTTTTTGGCTGCGTGCTGCTCCCACTGGCTCTCTACGTCTGGTTCCTGCCGTGAGCAACACCGAAAACCACGCCCAGTTCGGCCGCATGCCCCTGCGCATCGGGGAGCGTGGATACGGCAACCTGAGCGCACACAGCACCTGCTTCGCCTACGCCATCGCCACCTGGTGTTTTCTGGTCGGCAGCTACTCCGCAGATCTCTTGCCCGCCATCCCCGGCACCATCTGTCTCATCGCAGGCAACCTGATCGGCGTCTTCCTCACCACCATGCCGCTGTCGCAGGGCTGCCAGCGTTACGGCATCGAGCAGATGGATTTCTGCAAGAGCGCCTTCGGGCACCGCGGCGCGCAAGCGCTGATGGTGTTCTATCTGATGAACATGTTCGGCTGGTCCGGGCTGTTGCTGGTGATGTTCGGGAACGGCTTCCTGAACATCGGCCGCGCCTTCGACATCGATGGCGGGGAGTGGCTGGTACGCGGTGGAGTTGTGCTCGGCATCTGGCTTTCGTACCTCGTCGTGTCGCGCGGCGTGGAGCGCCTCGGCGTCGTGAACAACATCGTCACGCCGGCGCTGGGACTGGTGGTGGGGTACATGCTCTGGATGCTGCTCACGGCGCACGGCGTCGACGCGGTGATCGCAGCGCCCCCGCTCGCGCCACGCGAAGACAACCTGCTGAACTACGCGCTGGTGCTGGAACTCGGTATCGCCAACGGTTTCTCGTGGTGGGGCGGCATAGGCTTCATCGCACGCAATTCGAAAACGCGCCGCGCCGCAACCTATCCGCAGTTGTTCCAGTTGGGGCTGTCTTCCGGTGTGGTCTCGTCCATTGCGCTCTATTCAGCGCTGGTGGTGGGCTCCGACGATCCCACAGAGTGGATGGTCCCGCTGGGCGGCGTTGTGTTGGGGGTGGTAGCGCTCACCTTCGTGGCGCTCGCCAACATCACCTCGGTGGCCGTCTCGCTCTTCGCCGCCGGGCTGGCCATGCGGCATCTGCCGCCCCTGCAGCGCGTACCGTGGCGTGTGGTGCTGCTGATGAGCCTGGTGCCGTGTGGCGCCTTCGCCGTGTGGCCCACGGAACTCTACGATCTGGGAGAGGCCTTCCTCACCTACAACGGCTCGATCTTCGCGCCGATCTCGGGCGTGATGTTCGTCGATTACTTCCTGCTGCGGCGCGAGCGGCTCTGCCTGCACGCACTTTTCGACGCGAGTCCCGGGCGCGCCTACCACTTCTGGCGGGGGTGCAACCCGGTGGCGCTTGCCGCCGTCGTCCTCGGGCAACTCGTCTACTTCACGCTCTACAACCCGGTTACAGGGGAGGCGCACTGGCTGTTCCACTACCTGCCCGCATCGGTAGGCGCATTCGGAGCGGCAGCCATCCTCCACGGCGTGGGCATGTGGTGGTGGGGCGAGCATCGCGTGCACGGCGTTGCAGAGAGCGGCGCACGCATCGGGCGCCCTACGCTCTGATTCGCCTCAGGAACCCGGGCGATCGTCCACCCGCGCGAAACGGGGCTGGCGCACGCCAGCCACCTCCACCTCCTCGATGAACATGGCGAGCGGTCGCACCCACAGAGCGCGCTCGCCGTAGCAGGGCCGGTACACGACGAGGCGCTCCCCCGTCTCGCTGTGCGTGGCTGTGCCGAGCACCTCGTAGTCATTTCCCTTGTAGTGCCGGTAGAGGCCCGGCTCCGGAAACGTCTGTGACATCGTCGACCTGCCATCGTGAACATAGGGGCGGCCACCTGTGCGCCGCATGCCCTACCCTAGCCTCTGGCTCCTGGCTGCACCAGCACCGTATGCTCGCCTCGCTCCCCACCCGGACATCACCATGCGCCAGCTCGCCCTGATCCTGCTTTGCAGCCTGTGCACCGGCGTACCCGGGGCGCAGGCCACAGAGATCGGGCTTGCGCCTCTGATACGCGACTACACCGCCCTCTCACGCGAGCAGGATCCGGTGCGCGCGGCCGAGCGCGGCGACCGCATCGCGGCCACCCGCTGGCCCGACAACAGCCCGTCGGAGATCACGCGCAGGGCGCGCGCTCTGGAGAGTCTGGCGGCACGGCTCTCCGCTCCTGCCATAGGCGTGCTCTCCGGCCCAGATGCGCTGGAGCGGGACTGGTTGCGCTGGCGGGTGGGCGTGCTGCGCGAGGGTCTGGGTTTCGACCCGGAGCGCATCAACTTCGTCAGCGGCGACGGCTTCTGGACGGTGCCGGACTACGCGGCCCTGAACACCGCACCACAGACCATCACCGAAGCCGAGGTCTGGATCACGCGCCTGCGCGCCATTCCGGCCTACTACAGGGCCGAGACGGCCAACCTGCGCCGGGGCATCGACACCTCGTTCACGCAGCCGCGCATGACGGTAGAGCGCGCCATCGCCGATATCCGCGAGCGCAGCTCGCGTAACTTCGAGACATCGCCCCTGCTCGCGCCGCTGCAGCGCTTGCCGCAGGGAATGCCCGAGGCGGAGCGACAGCGCCTGCTCACCGCCGGACGCGATGCGCTCACAACGGCCGTACTGCCCGCCGAGCGCGAACTGCTCGCCTTCCTGACGCGCGATTACCTGCCACGCGCCAGAGCCGGCATCGGTGCATCCACACTCCCGCGCGGAAGCGCCTGGTACCGCTACCTCGTGCGCATGCACACCACCACCGCCATGACACCCGAGCAGATCCACGCCATGGGCGAGTCCGAGGTGAAGAGGCTGCGCAGCGCCATGGATGCCGTGATCGAGGAAACCGGCTTCAAGGGCGATTTCCCTGCCTTTCTCGCGCACGCGCGAACGGACAAACGCTTTTACACGGACGCTGCGAGTTGGGGCGAAAAGGCCGCCGAGGTCGCCAAGCGCGCGGATGGGCGCCTGCCGCGCTTCTTCGGGCTTCTGCCACGGCTGCCGTATGGCGTGGAGCCGATTCCCGCGGGACTCGAGAGCAGCTCCGCGGGCTACCTGGCGGGGAGCCCCGAGCGCGGCATCGCCGGCTCCGTTGTCTACAAGCCCTGGCTCTCGGAGAAACTTCCCACCTTCGGCATCGCCGCGTGGGTGTTGCACGAGGGCGTGCCCGGGCACCACCTCCAGATCGCGCTGGCGCAGGAACTCGAGGGCGAACCCGAGTACAGGCGTAACGACGACATCACCGCCTTTGTCGAAGGCTGGGGCCTCTACTCGGAAAAACTCGGTGAGGAGATGGGCATTTACCGCGACCCATGGGAGCGTTTCGGCAGGCTCTCTCTGGAGATGTGGCGCGCCTGCCGGCTCGTGATGGACACCGGCATGCACGCGATGGGGTGGAGCCGCGAACGTGCCGGCGCCTGCCTGCGCGAAAACAGTGCGCTCGCAGAAGCGGAAATCGACTTCGAACTCGACCGCTACATCGCCTGGCCCGGGCAGGCTCTGGCCTACAAGGTCGGCGAGCAGACGATCCTGCGCCTGCGCGGCGAGGCCGAGTCGGAACTGGGCGACC
>JBILEG010000107.1:0-9106 GCA_044352225.1 Pseudomonadales bacterium
TGGCCACGGGCGGTGTAGCCCTCGCCGCAGGCACCGGGCTCGCGGCTCTCTCCAACGGCGCCGAGGCGGCACCGCCGCCGATTGGCGGTATCGGCTTCGCCTCCGTTCCCGCCAACGTCGTACCCATGACGGACGGCGTGACGGTGCCCGATGGCTACACCGCCCGCATCGCGCTCGGCTGGGGTGATGCGCTGGACAACGGTCCCAACTGGGATCCCTCGCTCCCGATGGACGAGGCCACGCAGCTGCGCACCTTCGGCGCGCACTGCGACGGCATGCACTTCTTCCCCTATCCGGGCGTGCGCGGCAATTCCCGCGGCCTGCTGGTGGTCAACCACGAGTACGTCGATCCGGGGCTGCTGAACGGCATCACGCCCGCCTCTGCCTATTCGACGGCAGCGATCAACAGCGACATGATCCGCGCGCAGCAGGCCGCCCACGGTCTGAGCGTTGTCGAAGTCTTCGCGCCGCCCGGAGGCAAGTGGAGGGTCAACCGTTCCTCCCCCTTCAACCGTCGCGTGACCGGTAACACGCCGTGCCGCGTCACCGGCGCTGCCGCAGGCAACGCGCTCATGCAGACGGCCGCTGACAGCACGGGCCGCCGCGTGCTCGGCACCCTGAACAATTGCGCCAACGGCTATACGCCGTGGGGTACTTACCTCACCTGCGAGGAGAACTGGAACGGCTACTTCGGTTCGCGGGATTCGGCGTTCACGCCGTCTGCACACCAGGCACGCTACGGCGTGAGCCGCGCGGGCTTCGGCTATCGCTGGCACGAGGTCGACGACCGTTTCGATCTCAGCCAGAACCCCAACGAACCCAACCGTTTCGGCTGGATCGTCGAGGTGGATCCGTGGGATCCCCAGAGCCTGCCCGTCAAGCGCACCGCGCTCGGCCGCTTCAAGCACGAGAACGTGGTGCCGGTCGTGGGCGCCAACAACCGCATCGCCTTCTACTCCGGCGATGACGAGCGCAACGAGTACCTTTACAAGTTCGTCTGCACCGGCAAGTACAACGCCGCCGTGCCCTCGGCCAATCGCGGCCTGCTCGACAACGGCACGCTGTATGTCGCGTGCTTCAACGAGGACGGCAGCGGTCAGTGGAAGGCGCTTGTCTTCGGCCAGAACGGTCTCACGCCGGAGAACGGCTTTGCCGACCAGGCAGAGGTGCTGATCAAGACCCGGCAGGCCGCCGATCGCGTGGGCGCCACGATGATGGACCGCCCGGAGTGGATCGCGGCGCATCCCCGCACCCGCGAGATGTACATGACCCTTACCAACAACAGCCGCCGCGGCAACACGCCGGCCTCTGCCAACAAGACCGACGGCACAACCGGTGCAGCCTCCGCCAACCCGGTGGTGGACGCGGCGAACCCCCGTCCCGACAACGACTTCGGCCACATCATCCGCTGGCGCGAAGACGGCCAGAAGGTCGAGGCGATGAGCTTCAGCTGGGACATCTTCGTGCAGTGCGGCGACAAGGCCACCACCAAGACCCTCGGCGGCTCCTACACTGCCGGCGAGTTCGGTGGCCAGAACGTGGGCTACTTCGGGAACATCAACGGCGATGACTACGGCGCACCGGATGGCCTGTGGTTCGACAAGGGCGGCCGCCTCTGGATCCAGACCGACCAGGTGGGCAACGCCACCGGCGACTGGGTGAACATCGGCAGCAATACGATGATGTGTGCTGACCCCTACACCGGCGAGACGCGCCGTTTCCTCACCAGCCCGCGCAACTGCGAGGTCACCGGCGTTGCCTCCACGCCGAACGGACGCACCATGTTCGTCGGCATCCAGCACCCGGGCGAGGACTGGGTCTCGGGCTTCACCGACAACTCGACCTGGCCCGACAGCGGCATCAACGGCCCCACCCGCATGAGTGCACGTGGCCCGATCAAGCCACGATCGAGCGTTGTCGTCATCACCAAGGACAACGGCGGCATCATCGGGACCTGACCCCGGTTGCCTGACCGGACGTCGGGCAGGGGAGGCGGAAGCCTCCCCTTTTTTGTGTCCGGCTGTTTTCGCGTTACGGATTGATGACGGTGCGGGTCAAGCGCGGCCTCACCCGTTGCACCCGCGTCGTGGCGCTGGTCAACTACGCAGCTTCCGCAGCCGGAGCGCCCCCGTGAGCCCCAGTGACCTCGCTGATATCGAACAGATCCGCCAGCTGAAGGCCCGGTATTTCCGCTTCCTCGACACCAAGCAGTGGGAGGCCTGGCGCGGGCTGTTCACCGACGATTTCACCGCCCATGTGCAGGGCCCGCACCCCGACCTGCACTACGCCACGCCCGAGCAACTCGTGCAGGAGAACCGCGAACTCCTCGCTGACGTGCCCACGGTGCACCACGGCCACACCTCCGAGATCAGCATCACAGGCAGCGATTCCGCCACCGGCATCTGGGCGATGTACGACCGCGTGGAACTGCCCGGCAACTGCTTCGAGGGCTATGGGCACTACCACGAGGAGTACCGACGCGACCCTGACGGCTGGAAGATCCGGCGCATGCGCATCACGCGCCTGAAGATCGCGCCGCTGGCGCCCTGAGGATCGCCGGCGCGGCAACGCGTCGGTACTGCCATGTGCGGCCGCTACAACGTTCACCAGGATCCCTTCACGCAGGCACTGCTTGCGCAGCTCGGCGTGCAAGGTCAGTTGCACACACACCTCAACATCGCGCCCACCGAGCCCGTGCCGGTGGTCTTCGAGGAGGAGGGCGAGCGGTATCTGCGCCTCATGCGCTGGTGGCTCGTGCCCTCGTGGGTGCCGGAGATCAGCACCCGATTCTCGATGTTCAACGCCAAGGCCGAGACGCTCTCCACCAGCAAGGCCTTCCGCGGGCTGCAGCGTCACCGCCGCTGCATCCTGCCGGCCTCCTCGTTCATCGAATGGACTGCAGCACAGGGCGGAAAGCAGCCCTGGCTGATCCGCCCTGCTGAGGGCGCACTCGCTTTCGCGGGCCTCTGGGACGTCTGGGAGAAAGACGGCAATTGCCTCGAGTCCTGCACCATCATCACCACGGCTGCCGCGCCGGGCATCGATCGCCTGCACACGCGCATGCCGCTGATGCTGCGCCCGGAGCAGTTCGATGCCTGGCTCGATGTGAGTGATGGCCGAGCCCCCGCGCCTGCCTTGTTGGCGCCACGCCTGCCCTGCGATTTCGTGGTTGCGCCGCTGGGTGCGGGCGTGAACAATTCGCGCCACAAGAATGCCGCCCTGCTCGAGCCCGTCGGACCCGAACAACGGATAACACCGGAGACCTGAACATGCACACGCCCGCCGACCTCGCCTCCCTCGGGTTGCCGCCCGCCGATCAGGTGGGCTTCGTGGTACGCGATCTCGAGGCGTCGATGAAACTCTACGGGCCGCTGTTCGGGCCGTGGTCGCTGATGGACGGCTCCGTGAACGATTCCGATTTCCGGGGGCGCTCCTCCGACGTAAAGCTGAACATCGCCTTCGGCCAGAGCGGACCGCTGCAGATCGAGCTGATCGAGTGGGTCCAGGGAGACAGCCCGCACGCCGAGTTCATCCGCGCCGGCCGCGAGGGCATGCATCATCTGCGTTTCCGCGTCGATGATGCCGACGCCTGGATCGAGAAGCTGAAGACCGTGGGTTATCAGCCCGCGTGGTACAAGAAGTGGTGCGCCGACACCACCTTCGTGTACATGGAGCGCCCCGGTGACCCGCTCTGGATCGAATTCCTGCAGATGCCGCCTGGCGGCCCGGGTACCGCCTGATGGCCTCACGGGAGCCCGTCGTACCGGAGCAGCCGCCCCGCGTGGCGAGAGGCGGCAATGCCTTTACGCGCTGGCTGGGGTTAACCGTGTTGCGGCTCGCGGGCTGGCAGGTGAAAGGCTGCCTGCCCGACCGCGAGAAACTCCTCGTGATCGCAGCGCCCCATACCTCGAACTGGGACTGGGTGATCGCGTTGCTCTCGCTATGGGCCATGGGCCTGCGCATGAATTACCTCATCAAGGACACGGCGCTCTGGTGGCCCGCGAGCATCCTGATCCGCGCGACGGGTGGTATTGGCGTAAACCGTGCCGAGCCTGCGGGCATTGCCGACAGCCTGGCTCAGCGCATCCGTGATGCCGATCGCATCATCATGGTGATCACGCCGGAGGGCACGCGCTCGCGCGTGGAGCAGTGGAAGACCGGTTTCCTGCGTATCGCCGCGGTCTCGAGCCTGCCGGTGGTGCAGGTGGCCTGGGATTATCCCAGCCGCACCGTGCATGTGGGGCCAGAGGCGCATCTCACGGGTGACACCGCCACCGATATCGCGGCCATCCGTCAGTACTACCGGCAGTTCACCGGCCGCAACCCCGAAAACCAGTCTCCCTGAGAGGCGTCGAGCATGGAGTGGCAAGTCCTCTGGCAGGTCCTTGCGGTGCTGCTGGTCGTGGTGGGCCTTGCCGGGCTGGTGCTGCCTGCATTGCCGGGCTCCGCGTTCATCATCGGCGGCTTGCTGCTCTCGGCATGGGCCGAGGGCTTCGAGCATGTGGGCATGCTCTCGCTGCTCATCATCACGCTGCTGGGCGCCTTCACCTTCGTGGTGGATTTCATCGCCGGTTCTCTGGGGGCGAAGGGATTCGGTGCTTCGCCGCGAGCGGCGATCGGTGCGGCCATCGGCTCGCTCGCGGTGTTCGTGATCGGCCCGCTCGGCATCGTGTTAGGCCCGTTCGCGGGTGCCATGGTGGGTGAGCTCTCGGCTCGGCGAAGCCTTGGTCAGGCGGGTGTCGCGGGCCTGGGCGCCACGATCGGTCTGGTGCTCGGTGTGGCCATCAAGCTCGCGCTGGCGGGTGCGATGATCGGGGTCTATCTCTTCGCCCGGTTCGTCGCGTGAGGGCGCGTCGCCTGTGGTTGCTCGTGTGGGTGCTGTTGCTGCCCGCCTGCGGATGGATGGGGGGCGACGAGGAACAACCGCCGTCCGTTGAGCGGCCTGCGGGGGTGCCCGGTGTGGTGTCGCTCGCGGATCCGGTGGCGGTGCGGCAGGCGCTGCTCGCGCGGCATTCACGCTGGAAAGGCGTGCCTTATCGCCTGGGAGGGGACGACCCCGGCGGCCTCGATTGCTCCGCGTTCACGCAGATCACCTACCGAGACCTCTTCGGCATCACGATCCCGCGTGACACCAGCGCGCAGCGTGCCGCAGGCCGTGTGCTGCCGCCGCCACGTGCGCTGCCCGGTGATCTGCTGTTCTTCAACACCGGCCTTCGTGAGCGCCATGTGGGGATCTACATGGGCGGCAAGGAGTTCCTGCATGTCTCCACCCGCGCCGGCGTGATGATTTCCAGCCTCGCGGAAGACTACTGGGCGCGGCGCTTCGTGTCGGTGGTGCGCATCGGCGCGACTCCCTAGGCATGCCCGCGACCCCTGCCTGCTGCGCTCCTATGAAGGCTTCGCAGGCATGGACGCCGGCGCTGGCGCAGCCCTGCGCTGGCGCGGGCGCAACGCCAGCGTGGGCGCCAGCGTGAGCAGGAAGGCGATCGCGAGAATCACGAAGCTGTCGCGGAACGCCGCCTGCAGCGCCTGCGCCTGCACGATGCCCTGCAGGAAGCCGATCGCCGCGTTCCACTCGTCGGTCCCGGTGTGACCGATGGCGTGTCCCAGACCGCGCAGCATCTGCAGCATTTCCATGGTGTCGCTGTTGCCCCAGGTTTGCGTGGATGCGAGGTACTCGGCGTGTACGCTGTTGCGCCGCTCGAGCGTCACGGACATCAGGTTCACGCCGAAGGCGCCACCCATCTGGCGCATGAAGTTGAACGAGCCCGAGGCCTGCGTGAGGCGCTCCGGCGGCACGTGCGCGAGGGCGCCCATCTGCAGCGCAGGCATCACGAGACCGATGCCCACGCGGCTCAGCACGATCCACCACGCGAGCGTCCAGAAACCCGTATCGGCATCGGCATGACGCATCAGCCAGAACGCCACCACGAAAAACAGTATCCCGGTGCTGATCAGCACCCGTGCGTCCACGCGGTCGGCGAGCCTTCCTGCGAAGGGAAAGATCGCCACCATCACGAGTCCGGCGGGAATCATCATCGCGCCCGAGTCGGTGGGCGTGAGGTGCTGCACGAGTTGCAGGAACAGCGGCAGCAGGTACGTCGAGGCATAGAGCCCTGCGCTGAAGACGCAGCCGTTGATGGCCATGATCAGGAAATTGCGGTTGGCGAAGAGTCCCAGATCGAGCAAGGGATGCGCGCGCCCCATCTGCGAGCGCACGAAGGCGATACCCGAGGCCAGAGAGATGCCGAAGCAGGCGAGGATGAAATCCGAGTCCCAGCCGTTGCGCTCGCCGCGTGTGAGCCCCACGAGCACCGCCGTGATCGAGACGCAGAGCAGCCCCATGCCGCTCCAGTGGAAGGCCGTCGGCCGCGCCGCCTGCCGGCCCGGCAGGAACACCAGCGTGCCCAGCAGCGTCAGCATCGAGAAGGGCAGCCCCAGAAAGAACACGTAGCGCCAGTTGAAGTTGTCGGTGAGCACGCCGCCCACCGCAGGGCCGATGGCGGGCGCGAGGATCACGCCCACCGCGCTGATGCCCATCGCGAGTCCCTGCCGGCCCGGCGGAAAGACCTGGAAGATGATCGTCATGGACAGTGGCGTGAGCAGCCCCGCCGTGACGCCCTGCATGATCCGCGAACTGATCATCACCTCCACGTTGGTGGCGAGCCCTCCGAGCAGGGATCCGGCGATGAAGAGCGCGATCGCCACCAGCACCGTGTCCTTCAGGCCGAAGCGCTGCACCATCCACGCGCTCGCCAGCATCGAGACGGTGGAGGATGCGAGGTTCGCGGTGGAGAGCCACTGCGCGTCGTCCTGCCCGATGCCGAAGGCGCCCATGATGTCGGGGATGGCGACGTTGATGATCGTGCCCGAGAGCACCGCGGCGATGTTGCCCGTCACGATGGTGAACATCGCGAGCCAGCGGTAGCGGATGCCGTAGCGGCGGAAGAACTCCGCGAAGGCGGGGTTGGGCGAGAGGCTGGCGATGTAGCTTTCTACATCAGCGGATCTCAATCGCAACCTCCACCATCATGCCCGGGCGCAGCAGTTCGCCCGACTGCGTGATCGAGATGCGTACCGGCAGGCGCTGCGTCACCTTGGTGAAGTTGCCGCTGGCACCGCTCGCCGGCAGCAGCGAAAACTGGCTGGTGGCGGCGTTGCCGATCAGCTTCACCTCGCCACGGAATTCCCGGTCCGGATAGGCATCGACACGTATCGCCACGCCATCGCCGGGCTGCAGGTGGCGGATCTCGGTTTCCTTGATGTTGGCATCGACCCAGATATCGGCCGGGTCGTGCATCAGCAGCAGTCGTTGCCCCGGCACCACGTATTCGCCCGCGTGGACGAAGGTCTGGTCGACCACGCCGCCCACGGTGGCGCTTACACGCAGATCGCCGATCGCCACCCGCTGCCTCGCCACCGATGCGCTGATGCGTTCGCCTTCGTGCTCGAGCGCGCGCAGTTCGCTCGTGAGCACCTGTATCTGGCTCTGCGAGGCTTCGGCCTCCGCCACCATGGCGCGCGCGCTCTCGGCCTCGGCGCTCGCGCGCTGGAACATCTGCTCCGATTGCTGCCAGGCGTTGCGCGCGTTTTCCCACTGCTGGCGCGAGATGATCTGGCGCTTCAGCAGTGACTCGGCACGGTCCCATTCGCCTTTCTTGAACTCGAGGTCGGACTGCGCGGAGCCGCGCGAGGCGATCGCCGCGTCGTACTGGGAGCGTGCGGCACGCAGCTTCCCGCCGGTCTCGCGGTCGACCATGTCGATCTGCACGGCGATGCGCTCGCGCTGCGAGTCGAGCGCCTGCTGCGTGGCGTCGAGTTCCTCCAGTGCGAGCTTCGCGGCACGGTCGTCGATCTGCGCGATCAGCGCACCGGGTTCGAGGCGCGAGCCCTGTCCCACGTCGAAGGTCTCGACCTGCCCCGAGGCCCGCGTGCTCACCTCGATCATGTGCGTGGCCACGCGCGCGTCCTCGGTGTAGACGTGCGTCCAGCGCTGATGGATCCACCACGCGAAGGCGGCAATGCACGCGAGGCCGAGTGCGAGGATCAGCGTGTTGCGGCGTGCCGTGTCGGAGCGGGGTGCCGGTGGCGCGGTGTCTGCGGGTGGCGTGGCGGGGGTATTCATGTGCGAGCTCCGGCGCGGCGCGCCTCAGCGGTGTGCAGTCCTTCCTCGAGCAGGCGGTGACGTATCCAGCCGAGGCGTTTGACGAGGATGCGATGGCGTTCGGCGCCGAGCGCGCGGTCCAGATCCCCGTGCAGGCGATCGAAGCGCTCGCGGGTTGAGCTCAGCATGGAGCGGCCGCGGCGGCTGAGATGCAGGCGCTTGGCGCGACGGTCTGTGGCGTCCACACGGCGCTCCACCCACCCGCTTTTCTCCAGCGCATCGACGAGCTTGCCGGCGGCGGCGGCGCCCACCTCGGTGGCCTCGGCGAGTTCGCTCTGGCGCAGACCTTCGCGCTGCTCGATGGTGTTCAGGGCGAGCCATTGCTGGCGCGTGAAACCCATCTCGCCGAGGCGCACATCGAAGCGCCGGATCAGCAGTCGCGCGCATTCGAAGAGCACGCTCAAGTAGGTGTCGGTGGTGGCGAGCGAGGCGTCCTGCACCGGCGTATCGGAGCGACGCAGGGTCTGGCGTACGGCCTGCAGCGCGTCCAGCAGTTCCGCCACCTCGGCCTCATCGAAGCCCCGCAGGTAGTTCCCCTCGACCTGCCGGAAGCGCTCCTCCATGGCCTTCAGCGTGGGTGTCGACTGCTCGCGCAGATAGACCCTGCGGGCCCGGCGGTCCGCTCGGTCGGTCTCCCTGCGGATCCAGCCCGCCTGGTCCAGCCACTCGAGGGCCAGGCCGAGCGGGGCCTTCTCGATGTCCAGCCGTTCGGCGAGTTCGGACTGGGAGAGCCCGGGCGAGCGGTGCAGCGTGGCCAGCACCCGCCACTTGGCCTGGGTGAGGCCCAGATCCTTGATGGCGAGGTCGAAGCGCCGCCGGATCAGGCGCGAGGTGTCGTGGACCAGCAGAGCCCAGTTCTGCTCGAAACTGTGTGCAGGCATGAGGTTGGCGACTATTGATAACCGGCGGAAACTATATCGACGAGTTACAGTAGGCGCGAGT
>JBILEG010000201.1:0-6425 GCA_044352225.1 Pseudomonadales bacterium
CACCTGTGCCTTAGTGCCGGAATGCGGCGGGGCTCAGCGGCGGGCGTCGGTCCAGTACTCGCCCGCCATCATGGCCTCGAGGGTGGCCCGGTGCATCACCAGATCATCCGGGTTGGCGGGCTCCTGTGCCTCGCCGAAGAGGATGCCCCGGCGGGCCGTGCGGGACATCACGATGCCGTGCCGTAGCGCGGCGTAGAAGGTGTAGAAGTCGAGATCACGCGGGCGATGTCCGCTTGCGGCCTCGTAGGTGGCTGCGGCTGCGTCGAGGCGCATCAGGGAGGGAATGCCAGGTACGCCCACCAGCGGCGTGAAGTCCTGGAAGAAGTGGTGCAGGTACACCATCCAGCCGAGGTCGAGTTCACGGGGGCCGGTCGCGGCCATTTCCCAGTCGAGAATCGCGCTCGGTGCGAAGTCCTTGAACAGCATGTTGCCGATGCGCGAATCGCCCCAGCTCAACACCTCGTCAGCGTCGTTTTCGGGCCAGTGCGCCTCGAGCCACTCGAAGCCCCGCTCGATCACCGGCAATCGGCAGCCCTCGTCGCGGGCCCAGGCGTACAAATCCTTTTGCGCTTCCACGTGGCGGCGCAGCGCGGTCTCGCCTTCTGCGGCGGGCCGCAGGTAGCTGCGCTCGCTTTCGGCGAGCGGAACGCGGTGCAGTTCCGCGAGCACGCCGATCGCGCGCGATTGCAACGCTTGTTGCAGCGCAGGATCCGCGCGCAGCAGCCAGGAGTCGAAGACGTAGGGCGGCACGTCGGGCGGCGCCTCGCCGTCCAGGCGATCCATCACGATGAAGGGCGCGCCCAGATGGGTGGCATCGGCCTCATACCAGCGCACCTGCGGTACGGGCAGCGCCGTGCGTTCGCGCGCGATCTGCATCACGCGTGATTGTTTTTCCAGGTCGTAGACAGGGAACACCGGCACCGCGTCGGCGGCCGGTGGCAACCTTGCCACGCACTGGTGCTCCTGCTCGCCGACGCCTTCATCCCAGACGGCGGTGAAGAGCAGGGTTTCGCTCGACATGCCGTTTGCCGTGGGGGCGGAAAACGCGGTGATCCGTGCCCCGGGTTTCTGTTGTGCGAGCCACGTGCCGAGCGCTGCGCGCAGGGCGTCGCGGTCGCGCGTGGAGGTACGTGGCGTGGAGGCAGCAGCATCGATGTCCATGGTGTGTTGTTCCCCGTGAAAGCGTGATCGCGTGCAGGATGCGGCCGAGCATAGCGCCACGTGCGCCCACCGCGGCAATTCCGGATGATTCGTAATGCGTGTCGGCGCAGCAGCAGCAGGCAGCGGGGCGGGCGCTGTGTAGAATCCGCCGGGCGCGCGGCGCAGGTCGCCTGGTTGCCGCGCACAGCCCGACCCAGCAGTTCCGGAGCTTCCTCATGCGTGCCCGCGTGCTACTCGTCATCCTGTTCGCTTTTGCAGCCCCGGCCATGGCCGCGGGTGATGCCGTACGCGGCAAGCAGGCCTATACCGCCTGCGTGGCCTGCCACGGTGCGGAAGGAGCAGGAAATGCAGGGCTGCACGCCCCCGCGCTCGCCGGGCAGGATGCTGCCTACACCGAGCGGCAACTGCTGAACTACCGCGCGGGCATTCGCGGAGGCACCGGTGGCGACACCTACGCGCAACAGATGCGCGGGATGTCTATGTCCATCGGTCCCGCACAGGCGGCCGACATCGCCGCGTGGCTTTCCAGCTTGCCCGCGCCGCGCCCTGCGGGCAGCCTCCCCGGCGATCTGCGTAACGGTAACAACCTCTGGCAGGGCAAGTGCGGCGCCTGCCACGGCTCTTCTGGCGAGGGTTACCCGGCGCTCAATGCGCCGCGCCTGCGCGGGCAGGAGGCGGGCTATCTGCGCCGGCAGTTCCTGGCGTTCCGCTCGGGCGAGCGTGGCGCCCATCCCGATGACACCTACGGCAAGCAGATGGCGCTGATGGCGAAGACGCTCGATCCCGGCAAGGAACTCGACGACGTGCTCGCGTGGCTGCGGGCGCAGGACGGCGCCGCGCAGTGAGAACGGCACTCGCCCTGCTCGCCCTGTTTGCACTCGCGGGCGGAGGAATGCGCGCGGCTGCAGAGGACACCATCGCCCTGGAAACGGTCTGCCCGCCGGGCTTCGAACTGCTCCCTGCCGGCACCTGCGCGCTGCGCAACCTCTACCAGTTCTACGACTCGCTGCAGGGCGCCGGCATCGGCGGCACACGCACGCACTTGCCGCCCAACCGGGAGGGCTTCACGCCGCAGCAGATCGATCTCGGCCGCTATCTGTTCTTCGATCCGCTGCTCTCGGCAGACCACGAGAGCTCCTGCGCCAGCTGTCACGATCCCGAGCTTGGTTTCAGCGACGGACGCGCGCGTGCTGCGGGGCCTGAGGGCGTCGACGTCGGCCGCGCCGCGCCCACCTTGTGGAACGTCGCCTTCCTGAAGCGCCTGTTATGGGATGCACGCGCGCAAAGCCTGGAAGAACAGGCGCTCGGGTCGCTCTTCGCGCCCCACGAGATGGCCAACACGCCCGAGCGGCTGCTGGGGGATCTGAGCGGCAATGCTGACTATGTGCGGCTGTTTGCCCAGGCGTTCCCGGGCGAGGATGCGGGCATCACGCTCGCGCACGTGCAGACTGCGCTCACGGCATTCCAGAGCTCGCTCATTTCGCTGAACAGCCGCTACGACCGCTACGCGCAGGGTTACCACGCGGCCCTGAGCGAGCAGGAGATCGCGGGGCTCAACGTCTTCCGCTCCTTCGTGGCGCGCTGCGCCGAGTGCCACACGCCACCGCTGTTCACCAACCAGCAGATCGCCGTGATCGGCACGCCGGAGCCCGAAGGCCGAGCGCTGGACGTCGGCGCCGAGAAAACGTTCAATGCGCCGAAGCTGAAGGGCGGCTTCAAGGTGCCGACCCTGCGCAACATCGCGAAAACCGCGCCCTATATGCACTCGGGCCGTTTCGCGACGCTGCGTGAGGCGGTGGCGTTCTACACGGGCGGCCGGGGGCATGCGGTGCCGCCGGGTGTCCCGCTGTATCTGCACTGGCACATCTGGGATCCGCATCTGCAACCGCAGGAGCTGGATTTGCTGGTGACGTTCCTGCAGACGCTCACCGACGAGTCTTTCAGCCCGCGCGTGCCAGAACGCCTGCCCTCGGGGCTCGCGCCGTTCGGCCGGCGTGCAACGCAGACGAAGGCCATCGCGGATGGCACAGGCACCCAACCGGAGGACCGTTCATGAACAAGACACTCGTCGCGTGCTGCGTCGTGGCTGCGGCCGTGGGCGGATTCCTGTCCGCGCGCGTCGTTTCGCCCCCGCCACCGCCCGTGGTCGCGGCGCCTGCTGCGCCTGTCGTGGCCGTGCCTGCGGGCGAGGCGCCGGTGCGCTCCGTCGCAGGCCCCGCACCCACGCGCGAGGTCACGGTGAAGGAAGGCGAATCCATACAGGCTGCCGTCACCGCGGCGCAGCCCGACACGATCATCCGTATCGAGCCGGGCACCTATCACGAGACGGTTTACATCGACAAGGACGGCATCCGCCTGATTGGCATCATCGAGGCGGGCAAACGCCCGGTGCTCGACGGCGAAGGCAAGCTGAACGACGCGATCCTCTACTCCGGCAACAACGTCGTGATCGAGAACCTGGAATTCCGCGCCTACAAGGGCAACGGGATCATGGGGCAGGCCGGCAACAACTTCGAGATCCGCAACAACGTGGTGGTCGATACCGGCGTCTACGGGATTTTCCCGCAGCTCGGGCAGAACGGCATCATCGAGCACAACATCGTCTCGGGCATCGCCGACGCCGCGATCTACGTGGGCATGAGCGACAACATCCATGTCGCGCACAACGAGGTCTTCGACAGTGTGGCCGGCATCGAGATCGAGAACAGCCGTCATGCGATCGTCGAGAACAACAATGTGCACGACAACGCCGGTGGCCTGCTCGCCTTCATCACGCCGGGGCTGCCCATCAAGACCACCTTCGACGTGGTCTTCCGCAACAATTTCGTGCAGGGCAACAACCATGTGAATTTCGCGGCTCCCGGCTCCACGGTGGCGGGCATTCCCTCGGGCACCGGCATCCTCGTGATGGCCGCCGACGATGTGATCATCGAAGGCAATGTGATCACCGACAACAAGACCATCGGCGTGCTGATCGTCGACCACGGCAACGCCGCCAACATCACTGCAGATCCCGAGTCCGATCCCAACTCCGACCGTGTCGCGATCCTCGACAACGTGATGCTGAACAACGGCTATGAGACCATCACTGAAGTGAAGGCGCTCATGCTCGCGGAATTCAAGCAGGGCAAGGTCGACATCGCGCGTGCCGGCCCCAGCACCGGAAGTTGCATCCGCAACCGCGAGCGTTACGTCACAGCGGGCATCGGCGACTTCGCCGACTGCGGCTTCGCCGACACCTTCGACCGGGTGAATTATCTGCTGCCCCCGGTGCCGCCGCGCGAGATCGATCCGGCCGAGCGGGGCAAGGTCACCTATCTGGGAGTCTGCTCTGGCTGTCACCTCTACAGCGGCCGCCTGATCGGCCCGCCCGTGCAGGTGATGCAGGCGCTCTATGCCGACAACCCCCAGGGCCTCGCCGATTACATCGCCAAGCCGGTCAAGAAGCGCCCCGACTACCCCGAAATGCCCCCGCAGGATTATCTCGATCCGCAGGCGCGTCTCGAGGTGGCGAAGTACATGCTCTCGCTCTCGAAGTGAGTCCCTGGCGGGGCGCCGTTCAGGCGCCCCGTTCCTGCGGCTGGCCGTAACCCGCGAAGCGTTCCATCACCTCGCGCATCTGCTCGTCATCCAGATGCCGGGGCCCGCCCGCAGAGAGCGCGAGCAGGTACTGGGCTGCGAGTTCTTCCACCTCGATCGCGAGCGAGAGCGCTGATTCCAGAGAGCGCCCTGTAGCGATCTGCCCGTGGTTGCCGAGCAGGCAGGCGCGCCTGCCCTCGAGCGCGCTCACGGCGTGCCGTGCGAGTTCCTCCGAGCCGAACAGCGCGTAGGGCGCACAGCGGACATCCTCGCCGCCCGCAACGGCCACCATGTAGTGGAAGGCGGGAATGCCTCGCCCGCAGCAGGCAAGCGCGGTGGCGTGGCGCGAATGGCAGTGCACGATCGCGGCGGCGTCCGGGTGTGCGGCGTAGATCGCCGCGTGCATGCGCCATTCGCTGGAGGGTTCCAGCCGGCCGGCGAGCACGGTGCCGTCGAGTCTCATCGCCACATCGCTGCCCGCATCGAGCATCGCAGGTGCCACGCCGCTCGGCGTGATGCGCATGCCTTCGGGCGTGCGCAGCGAGGCATTGCCCGATGTGCCTGCCGAAAGCCCGGCTGCGGCGATGCGCTGCATGCAACCCGCGAGATCGAGAGAGGATTCCATGCTGCCGTCCTGCTGACCCGTGGATGCGGCCGATGCTAACATCCGGCCAAATACCGCGCGGGCCTCCGGTGCCGTGCGCCACAACAAGAACCTGTGTCCCGGGAGCTCCCATGAAGCCACGTCTGCACACCCGTCGCCGTGCTGCGGCGCTCGTCCTCGCGCTCACGCCCTCCCTCGCCGCGCTGGCCGCGGAAAAAACGCCAGAAGGCCTCGAAGAGATCGTCGTCACTGCCCAGAAACGCAGCGAATCCCTGCAGGACGTGCCGATCTCGATCATGGCTTACGGTGAGGAGACCCTCGACAACTTCATCGCCAACAGCATCGGCGACATCGACGAGTTCACGCCCAACCTCGAGGTCGACGACGGTCAGGTGACGCAGCCCGGCTACCGCATCCGCGGCATCGGTACGGGTGACTTCGGCGTGGGACTGGAGCCTGCCGTGGGTGTCTACATCGATGGCGTGTACGTGGGGCGCTCCGGTGCCTCGCGCGTTGCCTTCAACGACGTCGAGCGCGTGGAAGTGCTGAACGGCCCCCAGGGCACGCTCTTCGGGCGCAACGCGGCCGCTGGCGCGATACAGGTCATCACCCACAAACCGGTCGCAGAAGAAGAGGGTTGGGCCAAGGCCACCATCGGCAACTACGGCAAGCTGCAACTCGAGGGCGTGTACAACCTGCCGCTCGCAAGCAATGTGTTCCTGCGCATGGGCGCGCTCTCGAACGAGCGTGATGGCTGGATCCGTGACACGGGTGAGGGTCCGGACCGCGCGGACGAACAGAACTGGTCGGTGAACGCTGCCCTGCGCTGGCTCCCGCGCGAGGATCTGGACGTCATTTTCCGCGTCGAGTACGACGACATCGACCAGACCTCCGCGCCGGACTCCAGTGCCACGCTGGGCCCGCGAGACAAGGGCCCGAACTACCGCAAGATGCAGAGCGACGGCGTCCCCGACGAGACGCGCGAACTCTTCGGCACGTCGGCCCACGTCGAGTGGGATCTGGGCGAGGCGCAGCTCACCTCCATCAGCGCCTACCGCGCGTTCAACTCCTACAACCGGCG
>JBILEG010000017.1:0-17019 GCA_044352225.1 Pseudomonadales bacterium
ACCCACGTACCTGTTTGCGGCTGCCCGGATCAATCCGCTCGTGGGCTTCCTGCGCAGCTTTCTGCCGCTACCGATCACGCATCGCATCGCGCGGTTCACAGCGTCCTGTTTCGAGGCGATGGTCTGGGCGTTGGCGCGCACCGCGCCGGAACTCGCCAAGCGCATCATGCGCAGGCAGAACGCGTCACTTTTGCCATCCGACTATCCGGTGGATGTCCACTTCAAGCCCCGCTACAACCCGTGGGATCAGCGCATCTGTCTGGTGGCCGATGGTGATCTCTTTTCGGCCATTTCCGCAGGAAAGGTCGAGGTGGTCACGGACCATATCGATCATGTCGATGCTGCAGGTATCGTCTTGCGCTCCGGCGCGCGCGTCGACGCGGATGTGATCGTCACCGCTACCGGTCTGCAATTGTGCGCCCTTGGTGGCGTGCGGGTGAGCGTGGACGGGGCCGAGGTCAAGCCGCAGGAGCGCTTCTCCTACAAGGCGTACATGCTCGAGGATGTGCCGAACCTGATCTGGTGCATCGGCTACACCAACGCCTCCTGGACCTTGCGCGCGGACATGACAGCGCGCGCCGCGGCCCGCTTGATCCACCACATGCAGTCGAAGGGCTATACACGCGCCTCCCCGCATGCCGGCAGCAGGCCGCTCAGTGAGAAGCCGTTGTGGGACCTGCAAGCCGGCTACGTTCTGCGCAACCCGCACGCCTTGCCCAAGTCCGCACGGAGGCGCCCGTGGATCGTAAGGCAGAACTACTTTGCCGATGCGCTCGACAGCCTGCTCGCAGACCGGGTAGACGAGGACATGGTGTTCGGGCGCGCGGGTGGGCTCAGCGATCCTTGAGGAAGGGTATTGCCGCGCGTGTGCTGTCGAGTTCGCTGCGTGACAGTGTGACGGGCAGCACCGTTTCCTGACCGGCAGGGCAGGCGGTCTCGTTGCCCAGCAGGTCGATGCAGGCCGAGTCTCCCGAGTACACCAGGCCCTTGCCGTCTTCGCCCACGCGGTTCACGCCCATCACGTAGCACTGGTTCTCGATGGCGCGTGCGCGCAGCAGCGTCTGCCAGTGCAGGCTTCGGCGCTGGGGCCAGTTGGCGACGTACAGGATCGCGTCATAGGCAGGCCTGCCATCTGCTTCCAGGCGGTTGCGGACGATCTCCGGGAAACGCAGGTCGTAGCAGATCTGCAACTGCAGCTTCCAGCCTCGGAAGTCCACGATCACTTCCCGCGTGCCCGCTGTGTAGGTGCGATCCTCGCCCGCCAGCGTGAAGCATTTGCGCTTGTCGTAGGTGTGCACCGTGCCGTCGGGCTGCACGAAAACGCCGCGGTTCAGGTAGTTGCCGTTCTCGCTGGCGATCAGCGAGGTGTAGAGCGCGCAGTTGCGCGCGGCGGCCTGCTGTTTGAGCCACGCGATGCCCGGGCCGTTGGCGTCTTCGGCGAATTCCTCGGCGCTCATCGAGAAGCCGGTGTGGAACATCTCGGGGAGCACGATCAGATCGGCGTCTCCCGCGTCTGCGAGCAGTTCCTCGTAATGGCGGAGGTTGGCGGACTTGTCTTCCCAGATCTGGTTGGCCTGGACGAGGACGGTGCGCAGGTCGGACATGGCGATTCTCTTGGCAGCGGGCGGTGAGTCGTATTGAACGACGCGTCGTCTTCGCGGAGCAAGCCGCCAGTTCGCGCATTCGATCTGCTCTACGTCGCAGGTGGCCCGCGCGGCTGATCAGCGCCTTGCACCGACGCCGGGCGTCGTACTGCGCTGCAACCTTGCGCCCGTTATAGTGGCGCCCGCTGTCGCATCCACGCATACGAGGCCCGCACGTGACGTCCACCGTTTTTTCTCCCGTAACGCTCGGCGCGGTGCAACTGCGCAACCGCATCCTCATGGCGCCCATGACCCGTGCACGCACACCCAGCACGGTACCCAATGCCGCCAACGCCACGTACTACGCGCAGCGCGCGGGCGCAGGGCTGATCCTGACCGAGGCCACGCAGGTTTCCGTGCAGGGGCGTGGAGCATGGGCGACCCCTGGAATCCACACGCCCGAGCAGATTGCCGGGTGGCGCGCCGTGACGGATGCGGTGCACGCTGCAGGTGGGCTGATTTTTTGCCAGATCTGGCACTCCGGGCGCGTGTCGCACGGTTTCTATCAGGTGAACGGCGAGGCGCCGGTGTCCTCCTCGGCCGTCAAGGGCGCGATCCGCACCTTCATCGACACCGGTTTCGTCGAGACGCCGGAACCCCGTGCGCTTCGCCTGGACGAAATCCCCGGTGTGGTGGCGCAGTACGCGCAGGGAGCGCGCAACGCGATGGCAGCGGGCTTCGACGGCGTACAGATCCATGCTGCAAACGGATACCTGATCGACCAGTTCCTGCGTGATGGCGTCAATCGCCGCACCGATGCCTATGGCGGTTCGGTGCAGAACCGTTGCCGCTTCCTGCTGGAGGTGACCGATGCCGTGATCGCTGCCGTTGGCGCCGACCGGACGTCTGTAAGGCTCTCTCCGTTCTCGGTCACATGGGATTGCCGTGACAGTGACCTGAAGAGTCTGTTCACCCACGCGGTGCGAGAGATGGGCCCCCGCGATCTCGCCTTCCTGGAGATCGTCGAGAACATCAACGAGGCCGCGGACATCAGTTCGGGCGGCTCCACGGCCGATTTCAATATCGACGACATCCTCCGCGCCTATGCAGGCCGGCTGGTGATCAACGGCGGTTACGACGCGCAGCGGGCCGAGGCGGTGTTGCAACGCCCCGGTGTCGATGCGGTCTCGATCGGCAGACCGTTCATCGCCAACCCCGATCTGGTGCAGCGCTATGCGCGCGGTGCGGCCCTCAATGCGATGGGTGATCCCGCCGTCGTCTACGGGGGCGGTGAGGCGGGCTACATCGATTTCCCTGTGCTCGCAGACTGAGGCGGCACCTCGGAGAGCGCCGTCTCACGCAGGAAACGGCTGATGATATCGGCCACTTCGCGGGTGCTGCCCGGCGAAACGATGTCGCCGGCGAGCACGTGCTGCGAGGGGTCCGTAGAGCGCTCGTAAGCAACCAGGCGCTTCCGGGGCGTGCCCCAGGCATCGAACGCGCTGCGCACGGCTTCCGGATCGATGACCTGATCCCGTGGGGAGTACAACATCAATGCCGGCGTGTGGATGCTGTGCTTGTCGATCCCCTCGACCTCTTTCACCAGGCGAGCGAGTTCCACCAGAGCCTGCCACGGGTAGTGCCAGCTCCAGTAGCGGGATTGCGCGTCGTTCATAGGCTCCCAGCTGCGCTCGTCCTGTCCGAACCATGCGAGCAATGCCCGCCCGACAAGGGGCGTGTCCAACAGGTAAAGCGCCTTGTCGGCCGGCGCGAAGTTCGGAGAGATCATGGCGAGTGCCGCGAGTTCCCCTGACTGCGCCCGATGCGCAAGCCAGACAGACAGTGTGCCGCCCGTAGAGGTCGACAGCACCACAACTCTCTCGCCGATGCTGCGGCCGATGTCCAGCGCTTCGCGGGCATCCTCATACCACGCGGCGACGTTGCCCTCGAGCATCGCCGCTCCTCCGCGGCCATGACCGGTGAGGCGGGTTTCGTAGAGATTCGCGCCGAGAGCGTCCGCGACCATCTCTGGCAAGGGATGCACTTCCTGGCGCGTCGCCGAATAACCGTGCAGATACACCAGGGAAATGCGGCTGCGCGAGGGCGCGCCCGAAAACCACCGCACTCTGCGTTCGGCTCCCGGCGTGATGCCGTGTTCGCGTTGTTCGCGGGCAGCGATCCGCGCTTCCACGCCGGAGGGATCCGGTGCGGGCATGGCCGTGGCACAGGCCGAAAAAAGCATCAGCAGGAGGAAACGCATCGATCGTGCAAGCCCGAAGTGATCTCTGCCGGAGCTTAGCATCGCGGGATGTGCCGGTGCCTTGTGACGGGCGTCACGGTGCGCGCGGGCCGTGCCCTCATCTGTGCGCCCGCTCACGTTCGTGCGGGACACGCGGCGCTAGCCTCAAGACCGGCGCGTGGTGATGGAGGTGTGTCATGGCATCCGGGTACCTCAAAGTGATTCTGGCGAGTGCGATCGGTTGGTGGGCCTGGAGTGGTCCCCTCAAGGACATGCGTGACAGGTCGCAGCAGGAACAGCTCGCTGACAACGCCCGCAGGATGGAGCTCTGCCTGCACGGTGAGGCATTCGCTGCGGGCGCCGGCGCGGAGCAGGACGGCGATCCCGAAAAGCGCTGCGCGAGCCGCCACGGCTTGTACCGCTATCAGGGGCAGTGGTGGTCTTACGACCAGACGAGTGCGGTGCGTACCCGGCGCGCTTCAGGCTGAGCGGACGGCTGCGTGGCAGCAGTGTGGCTGCACTTGCCGGGTGCAGTGCTCTCCTGCGAGGATCCGCCGGCAAGCATGTCGCTTGCGAACCCAGGTTCCGGGAGATTCCGCATGCGTACGATGATGGCAGTAGTTCTTGCGATGTCTGTTGCGGGTGTTGCCCGTGCAGCCCCTCAGCCCGTGCTGATGAAAGGCGCGGCGCTCCATGGCGAGATTTTTTCGGATCCCCGCGCCGAGAGCGTTCCGGAGACCAGCGAAACGGGCACCGTCACGGCGCGTGATCTGGTGGCTCACGAGAGCGCCGATGGCTGCCTTCAGACGGGCGTCTACCAGACCGGGCGAAACCGGTTCACCTCAAGTGACCCTTATCCGCACGACGAGTTCATGTATTTCCTCGAAGGCGGCGTGACCCTCTCCTCGACGGACGGCACGGTGACGCAGGTGGCCGCGGGTGATGGTGTTCTGCTGCCCAAAGGCTGGACCGGTGTATGGGACAGCCAGGGCTACCGCAAGATCTATGTGATCTACGACTGCAAGCCGAAGGCGCCCTGAGGCCGCTCAGCCCGACTGCTCACGCGCAGCCCGGAAGCCGGCGTCAATTGCGGCGTCGAGATAGGCCCGGGCGTGCGAGTCGGCATTGGCGATGGATATGCGTCCGATTTTTGCGCGCGCAGTGATGTGCGGGCCGTTCTCGGGCGTCCACTCCGGCGGGTCGACAAGGTCGCAATACTCGTACGCGAAGCCGTGTGGCCAGCGGTTCACCGTGATGCCGGCGATGTCCTTCTTCGCGTCGAAACCGTGTGAGCCCAACATGCTCTGCAGCATTCGCAGGATGTGCATCTCGAAGTCGGCGAAGCTGAGCGAGAGCAGCTGCGCGCGTCCCTGCCGGTACTGCTCCCTGATCGGCAGACCGCGCACCCTCGGCGTATGCACCATGTGCAGGATGATCGGTTCCTCGGGTGATGCGCTGAAGGCATAACCCGGCAGGCTGACGGGGAAATCCAGCATCCCGTAACTGAAGAAGTCCCTTGGTGCGCGGAACGAGTACATGCCGGCCCGCGCCGGCGCGCGCCAGTTGTGCAGGGCCACGTTTGCATACACCAGAGGGACTTTTTCGGGGAAGCGCATCGCCTCGACCTGCGGCGCCGGGACATCAGGGCAGATGTGCGGGATCACATGGTTCCAGCAGGCCATCACCACGTGCTTCGCGCGCACGCGCTCCACGGTGCCGCCGCGCGCATAACAGACATCCACCGCTGCCTTGTCCTGCACATGCCGCACATCGAGGACGGTCGAATTCAGACGTATGCGCGTCGTGTTGGACGTGCGGTCCAGCGTCTCGTAGTGGAGCCGTTGGGTGACGATGTCCTCCATCGTGCTGCCGCCCGCGCTCGCGGGTACCAGGGCACGCACCAGCAGGCGCGCGACCCCCGCATTCCCGTCGGGAAAATGGAAGATGTACGGGTCGTTGTGCGGGTGATCCCCGGCAAGAACCTCATCGAGCCCCAGCCCACCCGTACCCGGCATCCCCTCGCGGGTAGCCTCGAGCGCGGAGAGGGCGTCGTAGCCCACGGCCCACAGTCCGACGGGTTCGGCGTTGAAGAAATCCACAACCTCCTGTGGCATGCCGGCCACTCGGCGCAGGAAATCGTCGTAGGACATGCCGCGGAGCGTGGTGATTTTCTGCTCGGCCGATTGCCCCGCCAGCAGGTCACCTGTCTGGCCGTGCAGGCTGATCAGGGCTTTCTTGCCTGCAGCGGAGAGCGGCAAGGCGTTGATGATCGCCGCGGCATCGGGTGCCTCGTCAATATTGAGCCAGCGGGTGGAGAACGGGTCAGGCGTCAGCACGTCCTTGCCGTAGTGCGCGCGGTCGAGGAACAGGCGCGCGCCGAGGCCGTGGCGTTTCACGAAGCCCTTGTCGTAGTACGTGTGGAAGCGCGAGACATCGATGCCGAGCTTGCGCAGCAGGCCGATGGCCGCGCGGCTGTAGGCCGATGGCGTGTCGATGCTCTGGCTGCCGCCGTAGCCGATGAGGGTGCGCCCGCCTGCGGTGAATTCGTTGCGTTTCGCGTGGCCACCGAAGTCGTCGTGGTTGTCGAGCACGAGGATGCGGGCACTTGCGCCGGCTTCCTCACGGAAGAAATAGGCCGCTGCGAGCCCCGATACGCCTCCGCCGACCACCACGAGGTCATACACATCGTCGACAGCCCCGGCAGGCAGCGCCGGCATGCTGCCTTGCAGCGCGAGTGCGTGTGCCACCTCGAAGGCGCCGGCGTGGCTGCCGCGCAGGCCCGTGAGAGCAGGGGGGTAGTAATCAGGGCCGATGGCGGCGGGGTCGAGCAGCCCTTTGGCCGCCGCCTGCAGTGGAGAGAGTTGCAATGCTCCGGCGGTCATGGCGATACCGGAAACGAAGTCGCGTCGGGTGAAGGGCATGGCGGGGAACCTGCGTGGTATTCTGCGTCCATGGTCTTCCATGCGGCCGCGGTGCCGCAAGACTCACCCGGGATGCCCTGCGATCCATGACCCAGCCACCCATCGCGCGCGCGCGCCTGCATGGACTCATCGAGTCCGAACGAGAGGTCTTCGCCCGCGCGAACCCGCGCTCGCATGAGCTCGCGCAGTCGGCCCATAACGGACTCTTCGGCGGTGTTCCCATGCATTGGATGGCCGATTGGCCCACGCCATTCCCGCTGTTCGTGCACGAGGCCAACGGTGCGCATTTCACTGACGTCGATGGCCACGCCTACGCGGATTTCTGTCTGGGCGACACAGGTGCGATGTTTGGTCACGCACCGCCTGCGGTCGAGGCGGCAATGCGGGAGCAGGCGGGACGCGGCTACACCACCATGCTGCCCGGAGAAGATGCAGTCCGGGTGGGGCAGGAGTTGTCGCAGCGTTTCGGCCTGCCGTACTGGCAGTTCACGAACACGGCGACCGACGCCAACCGCTCCGTGATGCGCTGGGCCCGCGCCGTCACTGGCCGGCCCGTCATTCTGGTTTTCGATGGCTGCTATCACGGCGCAGTGGACGAGACCCTCGTGCGGCTTGGTGACGTTGGGGCCGTGCACCGCTCCGGCCTGATCGGTCAGGTACAGGACCTCACGGCCTTCATGCGTGTGGTCGAGTTCAATGATCTCGCGGCGCTCGAAGCGGCGCTGGCTCCCGGCGATGTGGCCGCTGTGCTCTGCGAGCCCGCCATGACCAACATCGGCATGGTGCTGCCCGACCCCGGATATCACGCCGAACTCCGTCGGCTCACGCGCGAGCGCGGCACGCTCCTCATCATCGACGAGACCCACACCATCAGCACCGGGCCTGGCGGTTACACGCGGGTGTTCGGTCTGGAACCCGATGTGTTCGTGCTCGGGAAACCTGTCGCCGGCGGTATTCCCTGCGCGGTATTCGGTGTGAGCGAGGCGGTGGCGGCGGGTATGCGCGCCGCTCAGGAACGGGCCGCGCGTGGTGGCGGCCACGGCCACTCGGGCATGGGCACTACGTTGTCAGCGAATGCCTTCACCTTGCACGCGGTGCGCGCCAATCTGTCTGAAGTCATGACCGATGCGGCCTATGCGCACATGATCCCGCTGGCCGAGCGGATGGCGGCAAACCTGCGCACGGTGATCGCCGAGCGGGGCCTCCCGTGGACCGTCACCCGGCTCGGAGCGCGCATCGAGTTCCAGTTCTGCCCGGTGCCGCCACGCACGGGCCGTGAGGCAGAAGCCGGCTTCGATGCGGATCTCGAGCGCTTCCTGCACCTTTTCATGCTGAACCGTGGCGTGCTGATCACACCCTTTCACAACATGATGCTCGTTTGTCCCCACACCGAACGCGGTGACACCGATGCGCTGGTGGCAGCCTTTGCTGCCGGCCTCGATGCGCTGCTCACAGCGGAGGAGTCCTGATATGCGCGCCTGTTTCCGGATGTTTCTCGTCCCGATTACTGCCGTTGTTCTGCTGCCCGGCCTTTCCGGCTGTGGTCAGCGTGAGGCAGTCGCACCGGCGTCGTCGCCCGTTGCTGCCAATCCCGCGGCTGATCTCGTGCTGCGCAACGGTGCCGTCTACACGGTGGATGCGGCTCGCAGCTGGGCCGAAGCCGTGGCGGTCAAGGACGGCAAGATCGTGTTCGTCGGCCGTGATGCGGAACTCGGTGAGCGGGTAGGGCCCTCCACGCAGGTGCTGGATCTCAAGGGCCGCATGGTGATTCCCGGGATGCAGGATGCGCACATTCACCCGATCAGTGGCGGCATCGAGGCCTCGGCCTGTGACCTGAACGGCAAGAGTGGCGCGCAGGCGTATGTCGCCACGGTCAAGGCCTATGCAGAGGCTCACCCGGATGAACCGTGGATTCTGGGCGGTGGCTGGCTGATGTCGGCCTTCGGCCCTGGCGCCATGCCGTCGAAGGAACTGCTGGACGCGGTGGTGCCCGACCGCCCCGTGTACCTCAGCAGCACCGATGGCCACACCACCTGGGTGAACAGCAAGGCGCTCGAGATCGCCGGCATCACCCGCGACACGCCTGATCCCGCCGATGGCCGTATCGACCGCGACCCGAAGACCGGTGAGGCGATCGGCAGTTTGCAGGAGGGCGCAGGTGATCTGGTGGGCCGGCACGTACCGCCGTGGTCGCAGGAAAAGCGCATCGAGGGCCTGCGTTACTCCCAGAAGATGCTGAATGGCTACGGCATCACCGCGGTCCAGGACGCGAGCGTGCGTGAGCCGGATCTGGAGGCCTACGCCGCGCTCGATGCGCAGGGTGGATTGAGCCTGAAAGCGGTGGTCTCGCAGTGGTGGGAGCGCGATCAGGGGCTCGCACAGATAGCCGGCATGGAGGCACTACGCAGCAAATACACCCACGGGCGGGTTCGAGCCACTGCGGTCAAGATCATGCAAGACGGCGTGATGGAGAACTACACCGCTGTGATGACCGAGCCCTATCACGTGCACGGTTCCCCGACGGGCATCCCGATGGTCGACCCGCAACTTCTCAAAGAGGCCGTGACGCAACTCGATGCGAAGGGCTTCCAGGTGCACTTCCATGCCATTGGTGACGGCGCGATCCGCCAGTCCCTCGACGCCGTGCAGGCGGCACGGGAAGCGAACGGCAACTCCGGGCAACGCCACCACATCTCGCACATCCAGATGATCAATCCGGTCGACCTGCCGCGTTTCCGCCCGCTTGGTGTGGCTGCCAACTTCCAGCCGCTCTGGGGCTGGGCCGACGAATACATCACCAAACTCACCACGCCTTTCATCGGTGAGGAGCGCACACGGTGGATGTATCCCATCGCGCAGGTCCATGCGAGCGGCGCCGTCATAGCGTTCGGCAGCGACTGGTCGGTGTCCACCGCAAATCCGTTTGTCGAGATGGAAGTGGCGGTCCGCCGCGCGGATCCCTCGATTCCCGATGGCGAGGTCTTCCTGCCTGAACAGCGCATCGCGCTCCCGGAGGCCATCGCGGCCTTCACCATGGGGACGGCGTGGGTGAACGGCATGGAACGTGAAACCGGATCCATCGAGGCGGGCAAGGCAGCTGATCTGGTGGTGCTCGACCGCAACCTTTTCACCATCGACCCGCGCGATATCTCCGAGACCAAAGCGGTGCTCACGCTGCTGGACGGCAAGCCCGTGCACGGCGATCCGGCAGCGCTCTGAGTTCCGCGGTCCCGACACACAGACAGGACTCCCCACGCATGTTCGACGAACTCCCGCTGCTGCCCCCCGACCCGATCCTCGGACTCCTTTCGCGTTTCCGCGCCGATCCACGCGAAGGCAAGATCGATCTGGGTGTGGGCGTCTATCAGGACGAGGAAGGCCGTACGCCCGTGATGCGCGCGGTCCGCCAAGCCGAAGCGCGCCTGTTCGATATGCAGACAACGAAGACCTACCTCGGTATCGCGGGCGATCCCGAGTTCAACACGCGAATGCTGGGCATGCTGCTGGGCGATGACCATGCGGCCTTGAAAGACGGCCGCATTCACGGCGTGCAGACGACGGGTGGTTGCGGGGCGCTGCGCATCGGCGCCGAGGTGATCCGGCGTGCGCGGCCCGCTGCACGCGTGTGGGTCAGCACGCCCACCTGGGCGAACCACATGCCGCTGATCGGTGGTTCGGGCCTGCAGATCCTCGAGTATCCCTACTATGACCCGTCGACCCACGGCGTGGATTTCGGCGCAATGATGTCGGCGCTGGAGAAGGTGCCGGCCGGTGACGTGGTCCTGCTGCACGGGTGCTGCCACAACCCCACCGGCGCCGATCTCACGCTCGCGCAGTGGAAGGAACTCACCGCGCTCGCCTTGCGCGCGGGATTCACACCGTACATCGACACCGCCTACCAGGGGCTTGCCGATGGCGTCGATGAGGACGTGGCCGGCATGCGCCACATGATGTCCGAGGTCCCCGAGTGCGTGCTCGCAGCCTCCTGCTCCAAGAACTTCGGTATCTATCGCGAGCGTGCCGGGGGGGTGTATTTCCTCGCCGGGAACCGCGAGCGTGCCGAAGCCGTGCTGAGCAACGCGATGGCCGCGGCCCGGCAGATCTGGTCCATGCCGCCCGCGCACGGTGCGGCCGTGGTGGCGCACATCCTGGGTGACGCAACGCTGCGCGCAGACTGGCTGGTCGAACTCGCCGAGGTGCGTGGCCGCATCGCCGCCATGCGGGAATTGCTCGCTCGGAGCCTTGCCGGCAACCGCGCCGGGATCGATTTCGGCTTCGTCACGCAACAGAAAGGCATGTTTTCCTTCCTCGGCATCACGCCTGCCCAGGTCACACGCCTGCGTGAGGAGTTTGGTGTGTACATGCTCGATTCCACACGCATAAACGTTGCCGGCATCACGCCGCGGAACATCGATCCTCTCGCCTCGGCGCTGCACGTGGTGCTCTCCGGCGCCGCCGCATGAGCGCGACCGCGGCGGGCAATACACGCTGGCGATTCTTCGCGCTGCTCGCGGCGATGGCCTTCCTGTCCTATGCGCTGCGGCAGGACATACAGGTCGCGGGCCAGTTCATGATGCCCGCCCTGGGTATCAGTGAAGTGCAGATGGGCTGGATCTATGCGGCCTTTCCGCTGGGTTATGCCGTGGGGCAATTGCCGGGCGGCATGCTCGGAGAGCGCTTCGGCGCACGCCGTGTGCTGGCCGTTCTGGGCGTGATGTGGCTGTTCACCTCGGCGGCGACGGGCTTTCTGCCGGGTCTTTTCGCGGGCTCGCTCGCACTGGTGATCGGCGTGCTGGTGGTGGTGCGCTTCCTGGTTGGCGTCGTGCACGCTCCGATCTTCCCCGTGCAGGCTGTGGCGATCGCCGCGTGGTTTCCTGTGGGGCACTGGGGCTTGCCCACCTCGCTCTCGAGTGCCGGACTCACGCTGGGTGCCGCAGCCACGCAGCCGCTGGTCGCGGCCGCGATGATTGCCTGGGGCTGGCAAAGCGCGTTTTACATCTACATACCTTTCGGTGTGCTGCTGTTCCTGTTGTGGTGGTGGTACGCCACCGATGACCCGGCAGCGCATCGCGCTGTCGGCGCTGCCGAACTCGCCCTGATCCGCTCCGGCCGCGAGGTGCTCGAGGGCGTTCCCGCAGAGGAGAAGGGCACCTGGCTCCGCCTGCTGCGTAACCGCGACACCTTGCTGCTCGCGCTTGCCTATTTTTCGATGAACGTCGTGTTTTACCTCTTCTTCACGTGGTTCCTGCATTACCTCGTGAAGGTGCGCGGATTCTCGCTTCTGGAGGACGGCGGCTGGCTTGCGGCCTTGCCTTGGCTGACGGGTTGCATTGCTGCCGTGGCCGGCGGCTGGAGTTGCGATGCACTCTGCATCCGCCTTGGCCCCAAACTCGGATGTCGCATTCCCGGCGCCTGCGGCATGGCGGCCACGGCGGTGTTCCTCGTGGCGGGTCTGCATGTCGACAACGGCTACCTCGCCGTCGCGCTGATGTCCCTGTGCTTTGCTTCCACCCAGTTCACGGAGGCGGCGTTCTGGGAGGCGCAGACCTTCCTTGCACCCGCCCATGCGGGTTCCGGTACGGGGATCATGAACACCGGTGCGAACATCGCGGGGGTGATCGTAGGCCCGCTGGTGCCTTGGCTCGCCCTCGACCAGGGTTTCGGCTGGGTGCCGACGCTGGGCGGTGCGGCAGGATTTGCGCTGCTGAGTTCGGTGCTCTGGTTGTTTGTGCGCGCCGATCGTCCGCTGGCACCCGCCGCATGAGCGGAGAACAGGCGCGCGACATCCGGCTCTTCAGCCTCGATTCCGAGGGATTCCACGCCGCACCCACCACCACAGGCGCGCTGATCGCCTGGTACCGTCAGCGCGGTGCACACCCCGACACCACGCGTTTCCGGCAGGTGCACTTCCGCAGTGCCGAGCAGGTGCAACCCTGGATCGACGCGGAGTTGCCGTCACTCTCCCACGCGTCCTCAGACGCCGAATTCCCCCCTGTGGCGGGGCTCAGCATCTACACATGGAACGCCGCCGAATTCAGCCATCTCGCCCGCGAGATACGGCGGCAGTGCCCGGGTATCGTGGTGATCGCCGGTGGCCCGCACGTGCAGCAGCCTGCGGATTGGCTGGGCAGTGAGGCCATTGACGTAGTGGTGCTGGGGGAGGGCGAGATCACCTTCCAGCAGCTCCTCGACACCCCGCGTTCCCGCTGGGAAACAGTGCCCGGCATCGCCTGGCGGGATGCGGGCGGGACTCTGTGCCGCAGTGCGCCGCGCCCGCGCCAGACGAGGCTGGAGGAATTGCCATCGCCCTTCGATGTGATCGACCTCTGCGATGACGAAGGGCGCCCGCTGTATGACGCCGTCAGTTACGAGACGACGCGCGGTTGCCCGTTCAGCTGCGCCTTCTGCGAATGGGGTACGGGCGCCATCGGCACGAAGATGCTCTCATTCCCGCTGGAGCGCCTGCGGCGCGACTGGGAGCTGATCGTCAAGGCGGGCATCCCGAACATCTGGCTCGCGGATTCCAATTTCGGCGCCCTCAAAGACGATCTGGCGAAGGCTCGCCTCATCTGCGATCTGAAGGAGCGTCACGGACTGCCGCGCAGCTTTGCCACTTCCTGGTCAAAGAAGCACAGCCCCCGTGTGCAGGAGATCGTGCTGCTGCTGAACGCGCACGGGCTTCTGCCGTTCTACCAGTTGGCCTTGCAGACACTCACGCCGCGCGCGCTCGAACTCTGTCACCGCGAGAACATGGCCGCGAACGAGTACGAGCCCATCGCTCAGC
The DNA here is from genome assembly GCA_044352225.1 of Pseudomonadales bacterium. Classification (GTDB taxonomy): domain Bacteria; phylum Pseudomonadota; class Gammaproteobacteria; order Pseudomonadales; family UBA5518; genus UBA5518. Next base: position 13,528 of record JBILEG010000017.1, read on the forward strand.
GCATGGCAGAGGCGGGCGTGCCGGTATCGGCTGAACTGATCTGGGGGCTACCGGGCGACGATCTCGTCAGTTTCGAGGCGAACCTCGGGCGGCTGCTGGCGGTGTTTCCGGACATCAACATCTTCGGCTACACCCTGCTGCCCGGCACGGAGTTCTTCGAGCGGCGCACCGAGTTGCAACTGCTCACGCGACCTGTCGCGGGCTACGGCAAGGCGCACGGGGAGTATGTCATCGGCAGCCTGAGCTTCGGCCCCGACGAGGGCGCGGAGGGCTACTTCCTCGTCACTGCGCATCAGTTGCTGGTGAGTGGGCACATCCTGTCGCGAACGCTGCGATGGCTCGCGTTGGAGGGTAGTCTGCCCATCGGCGCTCTGATGCGCCGGCTCGCGGATGCGCTGCTGGGTGCCGGAATCCTGCCCCCGGGTATGGCAGATGCCACGGACCGGCTCGCGGTCTACGAGGCGCGAGCCGATCTCTACCTTGGCCTGTTGCTCGCGCCCGAGCGCGTGCAGGCGGTCCTCGAGCACGAAGTTGCCGAGTGGTTGCGCGAGCGCGCGCGTCCGGAGTTGGCCGGCGTGCTGTCTTGCCTCCTGCAACTCGATGCGTGGATCCGGCCCCGGTACGGCGAGATCGCGGAATTCGATGTGGACGCCGACTTCGACCTGCAAGGCGTGTGTGATGCGCTTGAGGCCATGCGGCTGCCGGATCCGGCCTGCTTCGATGGACCGCCTCGTCGCCTGCGCATGCGCAGTCCGGGCGGACTTGGTGTGGTGCTGCGCTCGCCGGACGGTGGTCACTGGTTGCAGGCGCGGCCGTTGGCCCCGGAAGAGCAGTTCACGCCAGATGCACCCGGGAGTGCTGGCGCCGGCTCCCCGTCCGTGATTAACCTGTCCTCGTCCTGACGCAGAGGGTTTTCCATGAGAAGCCAGCTCGCCGTCCTGTTCTGCCTGTGCATGGCCGCTTCTGTGCAGGCAGAGGAAGTCTACAAGTGGGTCGATGCCGAGGGTGTGGTGCACTTCAGCGCCACGCCCCCACCCGGCCAGACCGTGCAACAGGAAGACCTGCGCTATCACCGGGGAGATCCTGCTGCTGCGGCCGCCGCGCGCAAGCGCTGGGATGACGAGGACAAACAGCAGCGGGAAAAGGCCGAAGCGGCAGCGAAGGCTGGCGCCGAGCAGGGTGCGCAGCAGGGCGAACGTCAACGCGCCTGCGCCGAGGCAAGGGACATCGTCCAGCGGCTGCAGACGGCACCCGCGGCGCGTTACCGCCGTGAAGACGGCAGCTTCATGAATTACTCACCCGAGGAAGTCGCCAGCCGGATGGCAGAGGCCAAGGCCCGCGAGCAGGAGTACTGCGACTGAGTTGACTCAGCCGACCACTGGCATTCAACCCGGGCAGTGCGCCGGTTGGTCCACGAGCGTCACCCCGCAGGTGCGCAAGCGCTCCAGATCCTCGCAGCGAAATGCAGTGTTTCCCGCCAGCGCGAGTTTGCGTCCTGGTTTGCCGCACAGGGCGGGCTCGAAACCGGCCAGACGGTTGTCACGCACTTGCAGCAGATCCAGTTGTTTCAGTGCCGCTAGCGGCGCGACGCTTGCGAGCGCGTTCCCGTCCAGTCCCACTCTCACGAGCCCGGAGAAAACGCCGATGCCGGCGAGGCTGCTGATGCCGGCCTTGGAGCAGTTGAGATCCTTCAGCTGGCCGGCTTCGGTGATCGACTGGTCCTCGATGGCTTGTTGCACGCAGTCCTGCAGGGCGCGGTCCGCCAGTTGGTAGTCGCTGAAAAGTGTCGGTGGCGAGAAGATCTCCCGCTCGTTCAGGGTGTAGGAGTATCCGTGGCATCCAGCCACTACCACGGCGAGCATCGCCAGCAACAGCGTCAAGCGGGTGTGGTGCATTGTGGTGGCTGTCCTGCAACAAGGTGGCGGCGCGCAGTATATCCACCGTGACGCCCGGCTTGCGCGGCCGTGGCGCAGGCTGTCCAATCGCGCCTCCCTCCACGGACAGCCCGCGTGACAGAGCCCCATCCCCCTGATTCCCCTTTCGCCGTTGCCGGGCAGGACGCTGCCTCGTGGCCGCGTGCGATGGAGCTCGCCTCGGCGCTCTCGCTGCAACTGCTCGATGCGCGCACTGCCGACTGGCGTGGATTGGCCTGCACGGGGCTGCTGCTGGTGAGCGTAGCGGGGCTCGCCCTCGGCCTCACCGGGCGCGGCGGGCCCTCGCCTGTGGCGGTGGATTTCTGTTCCGGCGCGCTGCTGCACCGCTTGCGCGGGATCGGCCCTCGCCGTGAAGACCTGGCCCGCGCGGTGGGGCTTCCCGCACCGCGGCAACTGCAGGTCGTTGACGCAACAGCGGGCTGGGGGCGGGACAGTGCCGTGCTCGCGGCGCTCGGTTGCGCGGTCACGATGATCGAACGTCATGCCGTGGTTGCGGCGCTGCTCGCCGACGGCGTGGCACGCGCATCACTCAGCGCCGAGGCCGAGGTGCAGCGATTCCTGCCGCGCTTGCGTCTGGTGCAAGCTGACGCGGCCGACTGGCTCATGACGGCCGCTGACCCGCAACCCGATGTCGTACTGCTGGATCCCATGTTTCCCGATCGCGCGGGAAGTGCGGCCGTGCGCAAGGAAATGGTGCTGTTCCAGCGCCTCGTGGGCGATGACGCAGATGCCGAGCGACTCCTCGCTGCAGCGCTCGATCGTGCCCGCCATCGGGTGGTGGTGAAGCGTCCCCTGGCTGCGCCGCCCTTGCAGGGCCGTGCGCCCGATTTCAGCCTCAAGGGGAAGTCCACGCGTTTCGACGTCTATGCGCTGCGACGTATCAGCTGAGGTGCTGCGCCTTCAGCGTGGCAGCAGTGCCTCGAGAATGTCCTCATAGAGCGCGCTCAGGGTGTCGAGGCCGCTGGCCTCCACGCGTTCGTCCACCTGGTGGATGGTGGCGTTGCAGGGTCCGAGTTCCACCACCTGTGCGCAATGCGCTGCGATGAAACGCCCGTCCGAGGTCCCGCCGCCGGTGGAGAGTTCGGGCTCGATCCCCAGACGCTTGCGGATGACCGCGGTTGCGGTTTGTCGCAGGGCGCCGCCCGCCGTACGGAAGGGGCTCGCGCCCAGCGTCCAGTCCACCTCCCACTGCAGGCCATGGCGGTCGAGCAGCGCTTCGATCTTCTGTTGCAGGCTCTCGGGCGTGGATGCGGTACCGAAGCGCAGGTTGAAGTCGACCTGCATCTCTCCGGGGATGACGTTGCCCGCGCCGGTGCCGGCGTGGATGTTCGAGATCTGGAAGCTCGTGGGCGGGAAGTCGCTGTCGCCCGCGTCCCAATCCATGGCGACCAGTTCTGCGAGTGCGGGTGCGGCGGCGTGAACGGGGTTCAGTGCGCGCTCGGGATACGCCACGTGCCCCTGCACGCCCTTCACGCGGAGCTTTCCGCTGAGCGATCCGCGCCGACCCACCCGCAACAGATCGCCGGTGCGCTGCGTGGACGAGGGCTCTCCGATCACA
>JBILEG010000254.1:0-5480 GCA_044352225.1 Pseudomonadales bacterium
GTCGCGGGCGTGGCCCGCTCCTACGTCAAATCGCTTTGGTCGCGGGCGTGGCCCGCTCCTACGTCAAATCTTTCTGGTCGCGGGCGTGGCCCGCTCCTACGTCAAATCTTTCTGGTCGCGGGCGTGGCCCGCTCCTACAAACGTAGAGAGTGGTGCTGACAGCGCCATGAGCCCGTAGGAGCGGGCCATGCCCGCGACCTCTTCAGCCCGGCACAGGCTCGCCCCCGCCTCACGCCGCATACTTCTTGCGGAACCACCCCTGCGCGCGCGGCCCGGGCGCGCTGCCGGTGAGTTCCTGCGCAAGCCTGGACGCCGCGAGCAGCGCAGGCATGTCCACGCCCGTGTCCATGCCGCAGGCTTCCAGCATCAGCACCACGTCTTCGGTGGCCACGTTGCCCGAGGCACCCGGCGCAAAGGGGCAACCGCCCAGCCCGGCGATGGAACTGTCGAACTTGCGGATACCGGCGTCCAGCGCCGCGTAACAGTTGGCCACGGCCATGGCGCGGGTGTCGTGGAAATGGCCTGACAGCACAGCCGCCCCGTGCCGGTCGACCAGGCGACGCATCAGCGCGTGTACCGCAGCCGGGCTCGCCGCGCCGATAGTGTCTGCTATAGCGACCTCGTGCGCGCCCGCCGTCAACAATTCCTCGGTGAGACGCTCGGTGACGGCCGGATCGACCGCGCCCTCGAAGGGGCACTCGAAGGCCACCGAGATATAGCCCTGCACGATCACGCCTTCCTCGCGCGCTCGGGCAATGATGCCGCGCGCCACGTCCAGCACTTTCGCTGCGTCCATACCGATGTTCTTCAGGCTCATGGTATCGGTGGCGGAGAGCACCAGCGCGACGCGCGTGGCACCCGCGGCGCGCGCCAGCGCATAGCCCTTCTCGTTCGGCACGAGCACACTCAGTTGCTCACGCTCCTGTGCAGAGAAACCGGCCAGCACCTGATCGGCACCCGCCATCTGCGGCACCGCTTTGGGAGAGACGAAACTGCCAGCCTCGATGTGCCTGAGGCCGGCGGCAAACAGGGCGCGGATGAGCGTGATGCGTTCGGCAGGCGCGAGCGTACGCGGCTGGTTCTGCAGGCCGTCGCGCGGTCCCACCTCGTTGACGATGACGGTTTCGCGGCTCATGCAATGACTCCATCGGAAGCCAGCCTTTCGAGGGCCTCGGCCGGCACGCCGAGCAGGGAGCCCAGCACATCCCGCGTATGTTGCCCCAAGAGGGGCGGCGGGGTGAAATCCTCGCCCGGCGTGCGCGAGAGCTTGATGGGGTTGCCAGGTCCGCGGGTGCTCTCGCCGTTCGGGTGCCGCAGCTCCACCACCATGTTGCGGTGCAGCACCTGCGAGTCCGAGAGCGCCTCGCTGAAGCGGTTCACCGGCGCGCAGGGAATGCGCGCCCGTTCGAGCGCCGCCAGCCAGTGGGCCGAAGTGTTGGTGGCGAAGATCGCGTTCAGCCGCTCCTCGATGAAAGCCTTGGCCGCAAGCCTGCCGGGTTGCCCGTTGAACTCCTCGCGCTGCAGTTCCGGGTCGCAGAGCAGTTCGGCGAGGTTGCCCCAGAACTGGTCGAAGATCACGGCGATCACTATGAAACCATCGGCCGTGCGGAAGGTGTTGTAGGGGACGTGCACGAAATGCGCGTTCCCGATCGGATGCGGGTTCTCGCCCGAGAGGAAGTGCATCGTGGCCATGTAGTTCAGCATCGAGATCTGGCAGTCGAGCATGGAGATGTCGACGTGCTGCCCGCGACCGCTGACGTTGCGCTCGACCAGCGCGGCAAGAATGCCCATCACCGCGAACATCCCGCCGCCCAGATCCCCGATGGGAATGCCCGCGCGCGTCGGGTGCTCGGGGTCTGCGCCGGTGATCGACATGCCGCCACCGATCGCCTGAACCACCTGGTCGAAGGCCGGACGCTGGAACCGCGGGCCGTCGCTGCCAAAGCCCGAGATGGTGGCCGTGATGATGCGCGGGTTGTGCGGGACAAGACGCGGATAGTCGATACCGAGTTTCTGCGTAACGCCGGCGCTGAAATTGTCGACCACCACATCTGCCGTCGCCACGAGTTGATAAAAGAGTTCGAGACCCTGCGTGGATTTGAGGTCGATGCACACGCTCTGCTTGTTGCGGTTCAGCGTGAGGAAATAAGCGCCCATGCCGCCCAGCGAGTTCTTTGGATCCTTTGCCAGCAGAGCGCGCGTGCCCTCGCCTGCCAGCGGCTCAACCTTGATGGTCTCGGCGCCCAGGTCAGCGAGGATCATGGTGCCGTAGGGGCCGGAGAGCATATGGGTGAGGTCGAGGACGCGGGTCCCGGACAAGGGTTTGGTGTTCATGCGGATCTCCGGAGCGTGCTGGCCAATCGCCCTTAGCAGGCTGCGTGCCAGTTGGCGCAGAAAGCTTCGAACCTCGGACCTGATCTTGAAAACGTTTCAGGAACAGAGCCTTATGTGATGCCATCCCGACTCAGGGGCCGATCTTGACCACACCCTGAACTGGACAAGCACCACGCTTTTTTCATAATGAAATTTGCCGTATCAATAGGAAATGATTGCAACCTGGCCCCGTGCCTGTGTTGACACTCAGCCGGGGCTCAGGTCCCGGGATAGCGCGCCCCATCACACTGCGCTAACGTTTGGCCAATTCCTTCGTCAAGGACCTTACGGTGGCAAAAATGACTTCGATGAACGCCGGCATCCTTTCGCTCCGGCCACTGGCCAACGTGACTGGCAGCGACTTTAAAGAAGAACTTCGTGGGGGCGTTGACGCCGACCTCGTCAGCGGGGCCGGGGGCGACGACACCCTCATCGGTCTGGACGGTAACGACACGCTGGCAGGCGATGCCGGCAACGACCGTCTCTCCGGCGACCTCGGCAACGATGCCCTGTCGGGGGGCGACGGAATCGACGGTGCGGTCTTCGGCTACCGATTCATCACATCGCTCACGTCAGGCGTCACGTTCAATGCATCAGCGACCGGCGATGGGACCATCCTCACGATCAACGCCGGCGTTCTGGGCACCGAGACGCTCGACAGCATCGAGTACGTGGCCGTGCTGGGCGGCAACTTCAACGACCGGTTCACGGGCGGTTTGGGCGGCGACTTCCTGATCGGCGGTGGCGGTGCGGACACCCTGGTGGGCGGAGACGGCAATGATTTCCTCTCGGGACTGACCGATTTCGGCTCGGGGCGTGACCCCAACAGCGTTGATGGCGCCGACTCGCTGAGCGGCGGCAACGGCGACGATGTTCTTCGCGGCAATAGCGGCGACGACATGCTGAACGGCGGCGCTGGGGACGACAATCTGCGCGGCGACGCGGGCAACGACACGCTGCTCGGCGGCGCGGGCCTGGATTTCGTGAGCTACCGCTTCGACGAACTGGGGCTCAGCGCCGGCATCTCCTTCAGCCTTGCCGCCGTCACCACGGCCGCAACCGTGCTTGTGGACGACGGCCAGGGCGGCCAGGACTCGCTCACTTCCATAGAAATATTCGGCATCACCGGCACCTCGCTGAACGACACCCTCACCGGCAGCGGACTGAAAGACGTGATCGGCGGCGGAGCGGGCAACGACTCGATCTCCGGCGGGACAGGCAACGACGTGATGCAGGGCGAAGCCGGGAACGACACCCTCGACGGCGGCGCGGGAAATGACACCCTTCTCGGTGGGGACGGTAACGACAAGCTGTTTGGCCTCGCCGGGGCAGACCTGCTCGAAGGAGGCGCGGGCGATGACAACCTGAGCGGCGGCGCGGGCATCGATGAATTCTTTGGCGGTGACGGTATCGACATCGTCAGCTTCGAAGACGGCAGTCAGGGCGCGCGCGTCGACCTGCTCACGGGCACCGTGACCAACGACGGCTTCGGCAACGCCGAAACCCTCGTCAGCGTCGAGAGCGCCGGGGGCTCGCGCTTCGGGGACATCATGTCAACAGGACGCGTCGGCAACCTTGTAGGTCGGGCCGGCGCTGACTCACTCACCGGTGGCGAGGGGGACAACTACATCTCTCCTGGCAGCGGCGCCGACACGGTAGACGGCGGCGCCGGATTCGACACGCTCGACCTTAGCGCGCGTGAGGCCGACACCCGCGGGGTTCAGGTTCGCGGCGTGGTAGTGAATCTGGTAACGGGGAGCGTCACAGACGGCTGGGGCAGCATCGACCGCGTATCCGGCATCGAACGGGTAGAAGGCACCGGCTTCGCCGACCGCATGACCGGTGACGCAAACGACAACTTCCTCGTCGGCAACGCCGGCGCAGATACGCTCGCGGGCGGCGATGGCAACGATTTCATCGCCGGCTTCCTGAGCAATAGCGGTGCAGACCCGCAATCGATCGATCTGGCGGACGTTCTCACCGGTGGCAACGGCGACGACACCCTGCGGGGCAACGGCGGCGCCGACAACCTGAACGGCGGCGCAGGCGACGACAACCTGCGGGGAGACGCCGGCAACGACACGCTGGTCGGCGGAGCCGGCCGCGATTTCCTCTCCTACCGCTTCGACGAACTCGGACTCACACAGGGCGTCAACTTCAGCACGGCAGCGGTGGCGGGCATCGGCAGCTTCCTGATCAATGACGGTCAGGGCGGACAGGATTCGATTTCCGGATTCGAACAGATTGGCGTCGCGGGCACAGTCTTCAACGACACCCTCACCGGTGGCGTGCTCGAGGACCAGCTCACGGGCGATGCGGGCAATGACTCCCTCACCGGGGGCGGCGGCAACGACTTCGCCCTGCTCGGCGGCGCGGGCAACGACACCATCCGCGGAGGGGCCGGCAACGACACGATCGACGGCAACGACGGGGACGACGTCCTCGCCGGAGAGCTTGGGCTCGATACGGCCTTCTACGACGACAGCGTCGCTGCGGTCACCGTGAACCTGGTGACGGGGCGCGCGAGCGGGGGCGCAGGCAACGACACGCTGAGTGGCATCGAGAACCTGATGGGCAGCAACTTTGACGACACGCTCACGGGAAACATCCTCGCGAACGACTTCGACGGCGGTGCCGGCAACGACACCATGCTCGGTGGCAGCGGGGATGACACATTGATCGGCGGCGCCGGCGACGATCTTCTGGACGGCGGCGCGGGCACGGGAGACTGGGCCGACTACAGCACGTCTACCTCGGCGGTATCGGCAAATCTCGCAACCGGCACCGGGAGCGCGACCAGCGAAGGCTCGGACACGCTGACCGGCATCGAGAACCTCGCCGGCGGCGACCTCTCCGATCAGCTCACAGGCAGCGGCGAGGCCAACCGGATCCTCGGCGGCGGCGGCAACGACACCCTCACGGGCGGCGCGGGGGCCGACACGTTCTGGTTCTATCCGCCCGCGACGGTGGAGAACAACGTCGACACGATCACCGATTTCGTGAGCGGCACCGACAGGCTGGAGTTCTCGGCAGATTCCTTCTCGCCGCTCGGCGCGCCAGGGCAGATCTCAGCCGACGTCTTCGTGCAGGGCGCCAGCGCCCAGGAC
>JBILEG010000256.1:0-5438 GCA_044352225.1 Pseudomonadales bacterium
GCTGCCAGCCGGCGTGCTGCGCTCAGTCATGGCGCGCCGCGAGGTTCGTCGGCCTTCAGCGCAGATGCCAGCACCTTGTCTATGCGCTTGCCGTCCATGTCGACGATCTCGAAGCGCCAGTCTTCCCACGTCGCAGCATCGGCCTCGCGCGGGATGCGGCCGAGCAACAGCAGCATCATGCCGCTCAGTGTGTGGTAGCGCCTGCGCTCTTCCTCCGGCACCGCATCGAGTTCGAGCAGGTCTTTCAGTTCGGGCACGGGGATCTGTCCGTCGAGGAGCCACGAGCCGTCCCCGCGCTGCACGGCCTGCAGATCGTCCTCGTCGTGCGGGCGGAATTCGCCGGTAATGGCCTCGACCAGATCGTGCAGCGTGACGATGCCCTCCACCTCGCCGTACTCCGAGACCACGAACACCATGCGCATCGTGGAGCCGCGGAAGCGATCGAGAACTTCCATGCCCGTGAGGCTCTCGGGCACGATCACGGCTTGCTGCATGAACGGTGCGAGTTCGCGCGTTTCGCCTGCGAGCGCTGCGGCCAGCCAGCGGCGCACGTCGACCACGCCGAGCAGTTTGTCGAGGCTGCCGTCGATCACCGGGAACATCGAGTGGCCCGCGGCCGCTGCCACCGCGAGGTTTTTCTCGAAGGGCGCGGAGGCCTCGAGGCAGGCGATGTCGTTGCGCGGCACCATGAGCGAGGCGATGGGGCGGTCGTCGAGACGGAAGACGTTGCGCACCATCGCGTGTTCCTGCGTCTCGATGATGCCCGCGCTGGTGCCTTCGGCGATCACTGCGTGGATTTCCTCCTCGGTGACGGTGAGCACGCCGGATTCCTTCACGCCCAGCAGTCGCAGCAGCAGTTGCGTCGAGACCGTGAGCAGCCACACGAAGGGCTTGGCAACCAGCGCCATCCACTCGATTGGCCGTGCCACCAGGCGCGCGAGCAGTTCCGGGTGTGTCTGGCCGATGCGCTTCGGCACCAGTTCGCCCACGACGATCGTGAAGTAGGTGACCAGAAGCACCACGATGCCAGTGGCGAGGAAGCCCGCGTATTCGGCGGGCATTCCCCACTGGCCGAGTTGCAGTGACAGCGGCTCTGCCAACGCCGCCTCGCCCACGATGCCGTTCAGCACGCCTATCAGCGTGATGCCGATCTGGATGGTCGAGAGGAAGCGGTTGGGGTTCTGTCCGAGCTCCACTGCGGCGGCTGCACCCTTGTCGCCCTCGTCGATGTGCCGCTGCATCCGCGCCTTGCGCGCCGTCATGAGCGAGATCTCGGACATGGCGAAAAGTCCGTTCAGGAAAATCAGCGCGGCGAGCAGCAGGATGTCCATGAGGTGCCTTCAGGGTGAGCGGGCATTCTAAGCCGCAACGAAGCTGTAAGGGTGCGAATCGGTACGTTCCCTCAGGGAAAGCGCGTATGTCCGGCGAAATGCCTTGACCCGCACGGCTCAAAAGGCGGTTCATGGGCCAGAGCCCTGAAGACACTCCAGCGGAGCCCCCGTGGCCAACGACGCCGACACCCAGAAAATCCTCGTCCGCCTCGCCGACATGGAGCGCGAGGTGAGCAATCTCCGCCAGAGCTATCTGGTGGTGAACAAGCGCTACAACGATTCGCTGGCCTCCCTGCGCAGCCTCACCGCGCACGCGAAGGAAGCCGCTGCACGTGCGGCTGCGGCTGCGATCAAATCCGCGCATGCCTCCAGTGCCGCCGCCAAAGCCGCCCGCGGAGCCGCCGAACGCTCCCTCATCTCTGCGGCGGAAGCCGCCGCCGATGCTGCGAGCGCCGCCGCAGAGGCTGCAGCCGAGGCCGCAGCCGCAGCCGCGGCAGCAGCCGCCGCCGCCGCCGCTGCAGCGGCGCAACAGGCAGAAGATGTATCCCTGCAAGCCTCGGCGCAGGCGGCGATATCTGCCCACGAGGCAGCCGAGGCCGCTGCCGAGGCCGTGCGCCTCGCGCAGGAAGCCAGCCTCTCGGCGCGGCGCGCGCGGGGCACGCTAAACCCATGACGCCCGGTGTTGATGCCCCCGCGCAGGTGATCGATCTGCACCGGGCAGACGAGCAGCGGCTCAACGCGCTCATCGGGCAGGACATGGCTTGCGTGCTCGAGCTGAGCCTCGATGCACGCGTGCTGCGGGTGAACGATCAGTTCTGCCGTCTCACCGGCTTCCCGCGTGATGCCTTGCTCGGCCGTCACTTGTCCGAGTGTGTGCCGCCCGAAGACTGGCCTTCCGGTCGGGTCATGCTCGATGGCGTGCTTGAGGGCCTCGCAACAGCACCCATCGAGGTACGGCTAAACTGCGCGGGCGGTGGTCTCGCATGGGTGAGTTGCCTGTGCCGTCTCGTCCGCACCGAGGCGGGCGAGCCTGTTGGTCTCATCACACTGTTGCTGGACATCTCGGCGTCGATGCAGATGCGCGAGCGCCTGATCCTTGCGGAGGAGCGTCTGCGGCTCGCGCTGGACGGTGCGCGGATGGGTCTGTGGTCGTGGGGGCTCGGCGAAGACCGGCTCACCTGCTCCCACGTGGCGCTGGCCTGTCTCGGCATGCCGCCCGGTGTCCAACCCGGCTTCGATGAATTCCTTGCCAGAGTGCATACGGAAGACCGTGAGCAGGTCGAGTCCGGGTTCCGTGCCGCGCTCGCCAGCCTCGAGCCGCTGGACATGGAGTTCAGGATCCAGTTGCCGGACGGCACCGAACGCTGGCTCGCCGTGATGGCGCGCGCCTCGCTCGATCCTGCGGGGCAACACGGCGGCATGCAGGGTCTGGTGGGGGATGTGAGCCAGCGCAAGACCCAGGAACTGCTACTGGCGAGCAGTCTGGCCGAGAACCTCGCCCGCACGCGCGAGGTGGAAACGCTGAACGCCCGGCTCGCACGGCGTGCCGTGGACGCCGACACCGCCACGCGCACCCGCGAGGCGCTGCTGCGCAACGTAGGGCACGAATTCCGCACCCCGCTGAACCACATCTGCGGTTCGCTCGACATCCTGCTCTCGGAAGAGCTCCCCCCGTCCCAACGTCGCTGGATCGTCACGGCGCGCGAAGCGGCCGATGCGCTCACACGCATCGTCGAAGGCGTGATGGATGTGGCGCGGCTCGCCGCCGGCGAGGTGCACTCGGAGCTCGGGGACTTCGCGCCCGGCACGGTGCTTAACGAGGTCGCTGCCCTGCTTGCGCGCCGAGCCAGAGCAAGAGAGCTGACGGTGCTGGTGGACCTGGCGCCGGACGTGCCGCAGTGGGTGCTGGGCGATGGCGCACACGTGGCGCAGGCGCTTCTCAATTACTTCGACAACGCGATCAAGTTCACGCCTAGCGGTACGGTCACGCTCGCGGTGCGCCGCGTGCAGCCCGAGTCAGCGGGGCTGCGCCTGCGTTTCGAGGTGCAGGACACCGGCATCGGCATCCGGCAGGACGTGGCGGAGCGACTCTTCAAGCCCTTCGTACAGGGGGACGATTCCATCACGCGGCCCTATGGCGGCCTTGGCATCGGGCTCTCCAACGCGCGGGAACTGGCGGAATTGATGGGCGGCACTGCCGGTGTCGACAGCCGTCCGGGCGGGGGCAGCATTTTCTGGCTCGACATTCCGGTGCAGCCCGCCTCGCTCGAGCGCTTGCTGGCGCCCGGGTTGCGTGAAGTCGCGGCCCGGCACGTGACGGGCATGCGCGGAACGCCGGCCGAGTTCGCGCAGGCGCTGGCATCGCTGCCGGGTTTGCGTGCGCAGCTGCGCGCCGATGACATGCACGCCCGCGACAGCCTGCGCTTCGTTGCAGATGCCTTGCGTGCGCTGGTCGGTGAACAGGACTTCGAGCGGCTGTGCCGCGAGGTGGAGGGTTTCGACTTTCCCGCGGCGCTGCTTACGCTGGACCGTATCGAGAGGCATCTGGCGGCGGCGTGATGCCGCCCCGTTCCCGGCATTGCCGCCCATCGGGCGCTCGGCATGCGTGCGGCCGAGGCAATGGCACGCGGCGGCAATGTGCTGAACATCGGTCACGCGGTGAATGCAGGAATGTGCCAATGGCGTTAACCGAACAAGAACACTCCAGAATCATCGAAATGGCGTGGGAAGACCGCACGCCCTTTGAAGCGATTGAACAGCAATTTGGCTTGAATGAGTCGCAGGTGATCCTTCTGATGCGCAGTTCCCTGAAGCGACGCAGCTTTGAACTGTGGCGTGAGCGCGTCAGTGGTCGTGCATCAAAACATCTGAAACTACGAAATCCCGAGATCAGTCGCGGCTACTGTCCGACGCAGTACAAGCAGCGTTGAGTCCAAGTCAAGCGGGCCCTTCCTTGAGACTGGATGCGGGTCTGAGCCTGCCGGCGACGTTTAGGTACATGCCGCCACGCTGAAAGAAGGGGTGGCAATTGGCTGTCCATCACCACCATGTCAAGACGCCTGAGCGTTCCGATTTGGCGGGTCAGGTGGTGGGTCAGCCTGATTCCGAGAGACCTAATTCCTTTAAAAACAAGTCACTAGGCCAAGGTATTGGTGGAGGCGGCGGGAATTGAACCCGCGTCCGCGCGCCCTCTGCCGTTTGCTCTACATGCTTAGCCGTGTCTACTGGTTTTAACCACTCTCCACCCGACGGGCAGGGACTGAGAGCAGCGAGTCCGGTTTGTTTTAGGGCTCGCGTCCCGGACGTACGCGTGCACGATCCTGCGAGATATGACGCCTGATGACGGACGCGCAGGCACGGCTCCGGTCAGACGGCACCCTACTGGGTTTTAAGCAGCGAGTGCGTAGCTGTCGTCGTTGGCAACTATCGATTTGCAATGTTGATTTACGAGAGGCATTGCACTCTCGGCATGCACATCGGGCTTCGCGACCCACGTCGAATCCAAAGCGCCCCCTGTGAAACCGCAGGGTAACACCCCTGCGCATCAGGTTGGACCGCGCTATCGCGGAAAGTTCAGGTGCTATTTGGTGTGCCGGTTGAGGCGCTGCTTCTGGCGGGCCCAGTCGCGGTCTTTCTCGGTGGCGCGCTTGTCGTGCTGCTTCTTGCCCTTCGCGAGTGCGACCTCGCACTTCACGAGGTGGCCTTTCCAGTACATGCGGGTGCAAACGGCCGTGTAGCCTTCGCGCTCCACGCCGCCGATCAGGCTGTCGATCTCGCGGCGGCCCATCAGGAGCTTGCGGTTGCGGCCCGGCACAGCCACGAAATGCGAGCTTGCGCTGGGCAGGGGTTCGATGCGTGCGCCCTGCAGAAAGGCCTCGCCGTCGCGGAAATAGACGTAGCTGTCGACCAGGCTCGCGCGGCCGGCGCGCAGGCTTTTCACTTCCCAGCCCTCGAGCGCGATGCCGGCCTCGATGCGATCCTCGATGTGGTATTCGAAGCCCGCCTTGCGGTTCTGGGCGATCACGCCGCCGCCGCTGGACTTGGCTTTCTTGCCGGTCATGGACATGCACCGAGGCAGTGGGAAAAGGGGGCGGAGAATAGCATGGG
>JBILEG010000257.1:0-5434 GCA_044352225.1 Pseudomonadales bacterium
CCGCCGCCCTGGCGGCGGAAGTGCGGCAGCGCGTATTGCAGTAGCCACACGCCGGCTTTCATGTTGACGGCGAGTGTGCGGTCGAGGACTTCGTCCGTGAGGTCTTCGATGGTGTAGAGCGGATAGAACGCGGCGTTGTGGATGGCGACGTCGACGCGCCCGTAGTGCGCGACGGTCTGCGCAACCAGGGATTCGACCTGCTCGCGGTAGCCCACATCGGTCACCATCAGCAGGGCGTCACCCCCTGCAGCGCGAATGGCATCGACCACGCCCTGGCCGTTGCCCGCGGCCCGCGCGGCGATCACCACGCGCGATCCGGCCCGTGCGAAGACCTTTGCGATGCCTTCGCCGATGCCTTGGCCTGCACCGGTGACTATCGTGACCTTGCCTTTCATGTCGCCCAGCATCTGGCGGCTCCTGCGGTGTTTGCGAAGAGGCGCAAAGCCTACCCCAGCGTGCACTGTTACAACCATCAGCCCCCACGTGTGCTGCGCGCCCGGCCGAGACGTTCCGGCCTGTGCGAGGCTATGCTCGCCCCGCAGCCACCCGACACGAGGGACCCGCATGCGCCGTTTCCTGATTGGCCACGACAACGCCGCGGTCGACATCAACCGCCCGCTCGCACTCGCGGCAGCCTTGCTGCTGGGCGTGATCGGGCCCGAGGTGTTCATCGTGCAGCCGGGCTTCGTGCAGGGGTTGGTGGCGCACTACAGTTTCAGCGAACAGCAGGCGGGCTATGTCGCCTCTGCCGAGATGTGGGGTTTGGCGCTCACCACGCTGCTGATGTCCTGGCTCGCCTCCCGCGTGGATTGGCGGAAGATCCTGCTGGTGTCCACGCTGGTCGTGGTGGCGGGCAACCTGGGTTCGCTCGCCACGGTGGATCCCGTGGCCTTTGCCGCGTGGCGACTCGTGGCGGGGCTCGGCTGCGGTGTGCTGGTCTCGCTCAGTTTCACGATGATCGGCCTCACCGCCAATCCGGATCGCAATTTCGGCTACCTGATCGCGGCTGTGCTCACATATGGCGCCTTCGGACTGTGGCTGATGCCCGCGGCTTTCGATCTGGTGGGCATGAGAGGCGTGATCGTGTTCTTTGCGGTGTTTCCGTTGATTGCGCTGCCGCTGCTGCGGCACCTGCCGTCCTCGGGAGAAGAGCAGGTGCAGGTGGAGAGTGACGCTGTTGATCTGGGCGCGGGCCTGCGCGCGATGGCCGTTGCGACCATGCTGGTGTACTTCCTTGCGCAGGGCGTGGTCTGGGCGTATCTCTTCCTGATCGGGCTGGCGGGTGGCGTGGACGAGCAGGGTGTTGCGAACGGGCTCACGCTCTCGCAGTTCCTGGGCATCGGCGGGGCGCTGCTCGCGGCGGCGGTCGGCAAGCGCTACGGGCGCCTCTTGCCGCTCTGCATCGGTATCCTGGGCGGCATCCTGCCGCTCCTGTTCCTCTACGACCGTTTCTCTGCCCTGCAATACGCAGTGGTCGTTGGCGTGTACAACTTCGCATGGAACATGACGCACCCCTATCTCCTCGCCGCGATGGCGAGCTTCGATCGTGGCGGGCGGCTGGTGGTTCATGCGGTTGGCGCACAGATGCTCGGCCTTGCCATCGGGCCGGCCATTGCCGCTGCGGTGCTGCAGGCCGATGACTACGGCCGCGTGGTCACGCTGGGGATCGTGCTGTTCTTCGTCTCATGGGCGCTGGTGCTGCCGCCTGTCCTGGCGCAGCGGAGGCAGGCGCGCGGGTAGCGGCGCGGGCGCGCGCACGCTCGGTGCCGGAGGGGAGAAAAGCCGCTTTCATCGATTATGATCCGGCGGGCACGGGCATCGGGCCCTGCCTGCCAGGAGCACAGCGTGGACGCCACAGAAAAGCCCAACTCCATCGAGCCCTACCTGCGGGCGATGATCAAGCACTCCGCCTCCGACCTGTTCCTGAGCACCGGCACCACCGCGCGGCTCAAGATCGACGGCAAGACGCGCAGCCTCGGCGAGCGCGATCTCAAGCCCGGCGAAATCCGTGACATGGCCTACGCGCTGATGAGCGAGGCGCAGATCCGCGAGTTCGAGACCACGCTCGAGTTCAACATGGCGCTGTCCATGTCGGACATCGGCCGTTTTCGCATGAACGTCTACCGCCAGCGCGGCGAGGTCTCGGTCGTGCTGCGCTACATCAAGTCCCAGGTCCCCGAGATCGGCGCGCTGCGCCTGCCCAAGGTGCTGGAGAGCGTGGTGCTGGAGGCGCGCGGACTGGTGCTGGTGGTGGGCGGGACTGGCTCGGGCAAGTCGACCACGCTCGCCGCGATGATCGAGCACCGCAACCAGAACGTGGCCGGCCACATCATCACCATCGAGGATCCGATCGAATACATCTACCGCCACAAGCGCTCGGTGGTGGACCAGCGCGAGGTGGGCTTGGACACCCTGAGCTTCGACAACGCGCTCTCCAGCGCGCTCCGCGAGGCGCCCGACGTGATCCTGATCGGCGAGATCCGCGACACCAGCACCATGCTGCACGCGCTGAACTACGCCAACACCGGCCACCTGTGCCTCGCCACCCTGCACGCGAACAACGCCTGGCAGGCGGTGGAGCGCATGACGGGGTTTTTCCCGGCCGAGCGGCACAAGCAACTGCTGGAGGACATGTCGCTCAACCTGCGCGCCGTGATTTGTCAGCGGCTGCTGCGCACGGCCGACGGCAACCGTGTGCCGGCGGTGGAAGTGCTGCTGAACCGCCCGCACATCGCCGAGATCATCAAGCGGGGCAGCATCTCGGACCTGCGCGATGCGCTGAGCAGTGACGAGAGCGAGGGCATGGTGTCGATGGATTCGGCGCTGTTGCACCTCTACGAGGCCGGCCTGATCTCCGTAGACGAGGCGCTCGCGCATGCCGATTCGCGGGTCAACCTCGAGGTGCGGCTGCGGCTCGGGGGCTCGTTCAGCTCCTACTGAACCCGCATGTGGGAGCGCCATGCCCGCGCCTCCCCACGGGGCAGGCCACGGCCCCCGAACCCGTGATACGCTCGGCCCTGCTTCGTGGCCCCAGGGTCACGGCATCTATGGAAAACACAGGGGTGCCACCAAGAGCCCCCGTCACTCGCCAACCGGAGAAACCTCATGAGCACATCCACACTGCCCAGCCTGAGACGCGTGCTGTTCACGGCTGTTGCCGCGGCGCTTGCAACAGCGGCACAGGCACAGGTCTTCGAAGAAGAAATCATCGTTACCGCGCAGAAAAAAGCGCAGAACCTGCAGGACGTGGGCGTGTCCATGTCCGCCTTCACCGGGCAGCAGATGGAAACCCTGGGTTGGGACAACTCGCTGGATGTCGCCAAGCAGACGCCCGGCCTGATCGCCACCTCGAATACCGGCGACACGGGGAACATCGCGCTGTTCTCGATCCGCGGTGTGAGCCAGCTCGACTTTGCCGAGGGCCAGGAGGCGCCCATCGCGCAGTACCGTGACGGGGCCTATGTGTCCTCGCCCGGCGCCTCTGGTGTGCCGTCCTTCGACATCGAGCGCATCGAGGTGCTGCGCGGCCCGCAGGGCACGCTCTACGGGCGTAACGCTACCGGCGGCCTGGTGCACTACATCAGCAACAAACCCACCGAGGAGTTCGAGGCGAATTTCACCGCCACTGCGGCGGAATTCGGGCAACTCGGGCTCACGGGCGCGGTGAGCGGCCCGTTGTCGGATTCGGTGCAGGGCCGCATCGCGGTCTACCACAACAAGGACGACGGCTACATCAAGAACCGCACCGGCCAGGACATGCGCGCCGATGACACGCAGTCCGTGCGCGGCATGCTGAACTTCGACATCAGCGAAGACAGCTCGCTCCTGCTGATCGCGCAGTACACCACCATGGACACCCGCGGTGGCGTCTACCACGCGCGCGCCTCAAAGATCGGCGATGACGGCCTGGGCCAGTTCTGCACCCTGAACGATCCGGGCGGCTGCGGTGTCTATCGCGGTGACCAGGCGATCGGCAACCAGGACTTCTTCGGCTTCTACGGCGACGCCGGCAGCCTCTTCGACAACTCCGTGGCCACCAACGACGGCGACGGTTCCGTGTGGAAGGGCTCTTTCGATTACGACAAGAGCGGCGTGAACCGCGACTCCAGCAACTTCACCGCCACCTTCGAATCGCAACTCACCGACGGTGTGAAGCTCGTGTCGGTGACGGACTATTCCGAAAGCGACAAGACCTACGGCGAGGAAGACGACAGCACCGGGTCCTCGCAGTACGCGAGCGACCCCTACGGCTACGGCATGGTCATCTACGATTCGACCGCCGACATCACCCAGTTCTCGCAGGAACTGCGCCTGAACGGCAGCGTGGGCAATCTCGAGTGGATCACCGGCGCCTACTACCTGAAGATCGACAGCGATTTCTCGGGTGCGTTCATCTTCCCGTCGGACCAGTACTTCCCGAAGTTTGCGGCAGAATCCGAGACCGAAACGCTCTCCGCGTTCGGCCAGCTCGACTACCGGTTCACCGACAGCCTGCTGCTCACCGCAGGTCTTCGCTGGACGCACGACAAGAAGGATCTGACTTACCAGATGGTGCCCTTCGGCCCGGGGCTCGAGGCGATCAACTTCTACGGCACCTACGAGGGAATCCTCACCAACGCCTTCGGCCTGCCGCTCTCGGCGGCGCTGCCCGGCATCCCGCTCGACACGCCCTCGCTCGAGAACGGCGACAAGCACGACTTCTCGCGCGATGACAAGGAGTGGTCGGGCAAGGTGCAGCTCGAATACTCCTTCGGCGACCACATGGTCTACGGGGGCGTGAGCCGTGGCACCAAGGGCGGTGGTTTCAACACCCCGAGCGATGGCCTGGACGCGGCGCACCCGAAGGCCGTGGGCTTCGATCCGGAAATCCTCACCGCCTACGAGATCGGCCTGAAAACCGAGTGGCTGGACGGCGATCTGCGCCTGAACGGCAGCATCTACTACTACGACTACGAGAACTTCCAGGCCTTCTACTTCGCCGGCACCACCAGCCTGATGATCAACTCCGAAGCCGAGTTCAAGGGCGGCGAACTTGAACTGGTCTACTCGCCGGGCAACGGCTGGGACGTGCTGGCGGGTGTGAGCACGGTGGACACCAGCGTGGATGTGCCCGGCCGCCCGGCCTCGGCAGCGGTCGAGGACCAGAAGGCGCCGCTCTCGTCTGACTTCAGCTGGAACGCGATGGTGCGCAAGCAGTGGGATCTGCCGAGTGGCGGCAACGTCGCAGCCCAGGTGGCCGCCAACCATGTCGCCGAGCAGTACTTCAACATCATCAACGCCGAGACCACGCGCGGCGGCGATTACACCCTGGTCGATGCCAGCGTGAGCTATGCGCCCAGCGAGACATGGGAACTCACGTTCTTCATGAACAACGTGACGAACGAAAAGGCGCTCACCTACTCCTACGACATCTCGTCCTTCGGCAAGTACACCA
>JBILEG010000258.1:0-5419 GCA_044352225.1 Pseudomonadales bacterium
AGGGACACGCGGCGCTGCGGTAAGCGCGACCGGGCCGGACATGTCGCCGCACGCAAACCTCGCGGAACACCTGATCGAAACATTGAACGTGATATGCGGGCGCCTGGTCCGTGAGGGCGAGCCCGTACAGAACCCCGGCGCCATCAATGCGCGCTGGCCACGCAAGGCAGAGGTCATTCCCGCCCCGCGGTGGTGGGAGCAGGGCTACGTGAGCAAGACCGGCTATGCCACGATCGACGGGGAATTGCCCTCTGGTGCGCTGATCGAGGAGATCCTCGAGCCGGGCCCGGGGCAGGTCCGCGCGCTGATCGTGCACGGCGGCAATCCGGCATCGGCGATACCGGATCAGGAAGGCATCGTGAAGGCGATGAAGTCCCTCGAGTTGCTGGTCAGCATCGAGCCCTTCATGACCATGACGGCACAGCTCTCCGATTACATCCTGCCCCCGACATTGCAGTACGAACGCCCCGACCTGCCGCTCTTCATCTACGAAACCCTGGTGTCAATCGAACCCTACACGCGCTTCACGCCCGCCGTGGCGCGACCGCCCGAGGGCGCCGAGGTGCAGGACGACTGGACCTGGTTCTGGGAGCTCGCCAAGCGCCTCGGCGTTACGCTAGAGCATTTCGGCGAGCCGCTCGACATGGCGCAACGGCCCGGCACCGAGGACCTGCTCGCCATCTCGGCGCGCTTCTCTCCGCTACCTTTCGAGCGGATCCGCGCGGCACCACGCGGGCTTTACCTGGAGGATCTTCCGCAAGTGGTGGAGCCCGGAGATCCGGACTCGCCCCACCGCTTCACGCTCATGCCGTCCGATGTGGCAGCCGAACTCGCCGCGGTGGCCGCGGAGGCAGACGCCACCGGAAGCAATACCGCCTACTCGGGCTTCCGCTACCGCCTCGCCTCGCGGCGCATGCGCGATGCGCTCAACTCCGCGTGCAAGGAACTGCCCTCCGTGAAGGCACGCGTGCCCACCAATCCGGCGTTCATCAATCCGCAGGACATGGCTCGCGAGGGCATCGAGGAAGGGCAGCTGCTGCGCATTACCTCCGATGCAGGCGAGATCGTTGTACCCGCAAAGGCAGACCCGGATCTGCGGCCGGGTGTGATTTCGGTCGCGCACGGCTACGGGGTCTTGCCGGGCGAGCCCGAGGATCCCTTCGGCCGCGGCGCCTCCACCAATCGCCTGATCGGCGTGAAAGGCCCGCGCGAAAGCATCAACGCGATGCCGCGGATGAGTGCCATACCGGTGAACATCACGCTGTACGGCTGAGGCTCGGGCACTGCTGTGGCGAGGCGCAGGAGTGGTGACAGTGCCGAAGTCATCGCGTGACTGCCCGCCGGTGGCGAGGCACAGTGTGCGTCACTGCAGCCAGCCGCGGCAGAGTCGCCATGCTCCGATCAAAGCTCCTTCTGTCCCTGTTGTCCTTTGCGCTCTTCCTGCCGCCCGCCACGGCGGCCGTGGCGCCCGCTGAAGCAGCGCATCAGCGCCCACGCGTGGGGCTCGTGCTAGCCGGCGGCGGCGCGCGCGGCATCGCCCACATCGGTGTGATCAAATACCTCGAGGAGCAAGGCATCCACATCGACGCAGTTGCCGGCACGAGCATGGGCTCGATCATCGGCGGGCTGTACGCCTCGGGCCTCACCGCCGCAGAGCTCGAAGAGATCGCCCGTACCCTCGACTGGCGCTACGCACTCGACGACGACACCCCGCGTGACCGCCTGCCCTTCCGCCGGAAAGAGCAGGACTACGACTTCCTGGTCGGGGCTTCACTCCGCTTCAAGGATGGCGTGCTGAAGCTCCCGATGGGCGCCATAGAGGGACAGCACCTGAATTTCGTGCTGCACGATCTTGTAGCGCACGCCTCGCGCATCCGCGATTTCGACAAGCTGCCCATTCCCTATCGCGCGGTCGCGGCCGACATCGTCACGGGCGAAGCCGTGGTGCTGTCGCAAGGCGATCTGGCGCTCGCCATGCGTGCGAGCATGTCCATACCCGGCGTCTTCACACCGGTGGACATCGACGGACGACTGCTGGTGGACGGCGGCATCGCCATGAACATCCCCGTCACCGTGGCGCAGTCGATGGGCGTTGACCGTCTCGTGGTGGTGGACATCGGCACGCCGCTCGCGCCCCGCGAAAAACTCGACAACGTGCTCTCGCTGGTCGACCAGCTCACCAACATCATGACCCGGAGCAATTCGGAGCAGCAGCTGAAACTGATGCGCACAGGAGATGTGCTGGTGCGCCCTGCCCTCGATGCCGCCGGCATCACGGCGACCAGCTTCGACCAGCCCGATGCGGCGATTGCCATCGGCTATGCCGCGGCGCGTGCACTCGCCCCGCAGCTTGCCACGCTTGCGGATTCCCGCGAGGCCGAGCGCCTCGCACAGCGTCCGCGCCTGGTACTCCCCAAGATCGTGGAGGTGCGCATCGAAACGGACACCCGGGTGCCCGACAAGCTGCTCCGCAACATGATCACGCAGCCCCTTGGCGAACGCCTCGACCGTGACCGCATCGAGAGCGACATCGCCGACATCTACGGGCTCGACGAGTTCGCCCGCGTGGATTACGACGTGACACGGGAGGATCAGGGGCACGTGCTACGCGTGCACGCGACACGCAATCCGCAGGGTGACAACGTTCTCAAGCTGGGGCTGAACTGGGACCAGGACAGCCGCGGCGAGAGCGAGTTCGGACTGCGTGCGAGCTGGCATCAACGGGGCCTGAACCGCCTGGGCGCGGAGTGGTACAGCGCGGGCCAGTTGGGCGGGCATTCCTTTTTCCTCACGCAGTTCTATCAGCCTCTGGACACGGCCCGCCTCTTCTTCGCCGACGTGGGCTACCGCTACGAGCAACGCCAGCTCAACCTCGCGGCCGACGGGGAACTGCGCGCCCGTGCGGTGGTCGACGACCACCAACTCGAGCTGGCCGGCGGTTACAACATCTCGAATGTGGCGCGCGTGCGGGCAGGAGCGTTCGTGGGAACAGCGAACAACGACATCGAAATCGGCTCCCCCCTGCTCAGTTCCTCCAGCGAGGACGACGGCGGGTGGTTTGCCGAGCTGAAAGTCGACACGCTGGACCGCGCATACTTCCCCGGCAGCGGCGTGCGGTTCAGCTCCCGCTTCTCCCAGGGTGAACACGACTGGGGCGCCGAAGCCGATTACCGCGCATGGGAAAGCAGGTTCAGTGCGAGCAGGAGTTTCGGCCGCAACACGTTCACACTCTCCGGGCGCTGGTCGGAAATAGATCTGGACGTGGCAGGAGACGGATTGCGCGCCATCACCCTGCCCTCGCAGGCCTTCACGCTGGGCGGGTTTCTCTCGCTCTCCGGATACACGCGCGACTCCCTCGCGGGCAACTACCTCGGATTCGCAAGCCTGAGCTACTACCGGCGCCTGACCGATCAATCGCTGTTGCCCGTCGATCTCCCTGTCTACGCGGGCCTCAGTGTCGAGGCGGGCAATACCTGGCTGCAGCGCAGCAGCGCCTCGCT
Source organism: Pseudomonadales bacterium (assembly GCA_044352225.1). Taxonomy (GTDB): domain Bacteria; phylum Pseudomonadota; class Gammaproteobacteria; order Pseudomonadales; family UBA5518; genus UBA5518. The sequence continues at coordinate 3,501 of JBILEG010000258.1, forward strand.
CGACGATCTGATCCACGCCGGCAGCCTGTTCCTTGGCGTGGACTCGCCGCTTGGCCCGATCTACCTCGGGGTTGGACTGGGCGAGGACAACCAGCGAGCGGTTTACCTCCAGATCGGGCAGCCCCTCGACTGATCCGCCAATGCGCTTGCAATGCGGTGCCCCCCGCATTTGCGGTGCAAAGGCTGATCACCTACCCTGAATCGGTCATCCGGCAGGGACTGTTCGATGAGCGTACTCGTCGGGGCGATACTGATCGCGGCGCTTCTGGCGTTGCTTGCGATCGTGCGCTCGTCGCGTGAATCTGCACCCGGCCCGAAGAAACGGGGAGTGGCCGTGGACACGGGGCATCAAGCGCCCGCACACGTTGCGGCGAGCCCTGCCACACCTCCTGTCGTCGTCGTCATACCGGAGGACCTCGCACGGTTCCGCATGGTGCGCAGCAGCGATATCAGCGCGGCCCGACAGGTGATTCTGCTCGAAGAAATGGAGCGGATTTTTCTTCCCCCACGTTCGCTGCGGGAGCTTAGCGATCCGGACTTCATCGCCTCGGGCAGCACGCGGGAACTCGCCGACTTCCTGATGCGCGAGCCCGTGCTGGCGGCGCGCGTGCTCGGCGTCGTGAACTCGCCCCTGCACGGGCTCCAGTCACCGATCGTGAGCGTCCAGCACGCGATCAACTTCCTCGGCATCAACGCCGTGCGCAGCATTGCGATGCGCTTTCTGGTCGAAGAGTCCTACCGCACCGAAACCCCCAGCCTGCAATCGCTCTATGCGCGGATCTGGGACGCCGGACTGATGGGCTCGGAGATCTGCACGATGCTCTCCCAGCGCCTCGGTTTCACCGATGGCGGCGCATCCGCAACCGTCACAGTTCTCTCCTTCGTCGGGGATTTCGCGGTGCTGACCCTGCTGCCACCGGACGTCGCGCTCGAAACATGGGAGCACGGCCTGTTCGAGCGCACGCGCACGCAGCAAGACAACCTCGGTTTCAATGCCGTGGTGGCCGGGCACCTGCTGCTGCAGCAATGGGGCCTGCCGCCCAGCATCGTGTCGGGGGTCGAACGTGTGGGGTTCATGCTGGACACGCCGGCAGACCCGCAAGGAAGCCCGGAGGCATGCAGGCAGGCCCTGTGTTACGCCAGCGCCCGACTGGGAGAGAGCATCGCGATGGGACGGGTCCGGGAGGTGGCACACCTCAGCCTGAAACCCGAAGGCCAACCCGAACTGGCACATCTGCAGGGTTATCTTGCACAGCCCGCTTTTGCGCGGCTGCCCGAGATCATGCAATCACAGGAAGTGCTGAACGCTTTTGCGCGCATGATCACCGCGGCCAGGAAAGGCCAGCGCTGAGGCTCCCGGTTCAGTCTGCTGCCCAAGCCTGCAACAGGGAATGGGCGATCGCCAGCGGCGGTGGCGTCATGATGCGGGCGCCGGGCTCTGCGCGCAGCACCGCACGCACCTCCTCCCTGCTGAGCCAGATGGCGTCCTGCAATTCGTTTGTATCAAGTCGGATCAGGTCGTGCTCCACCGGGGCAATGCAACCGATCATCAGCGAGGACGGGAAAGGCCACGGCTGGCTGAGAACGTAGCGCACCGAGAGCGCACGCACACCGGCTTCTTCGTGCAACTCCCGCGCGACAGCTTCTTCCAGTGACTCTCCCGGCTCGATGAAGCCGGCCAGCGCCGAATACATCCGCGGGGGGAACTGCGGCTGGCGCCCCAGAAGTACCCTGTCGCCATGCTCGGCGAGCATGATCACCACGGGATCGACCCGGGGAAAATGTTCAGCCTTGCAGGAATCGCAACGCCGCGCCCAGCCGCCGCGGAACACGGTGGTGGCGGCACCGCAGCGTGCGCAGAAGCCGTGCCGGTAGTGCCAGTCGACGAGGCTGCGGGCAGCGGCATAGAGCGCGACCTG
>JBILEG010000259.1:0-5417 GCA_044352225.1 Pseudomonadales bacterium
ACATCGGTCTGCTTCGAAGAGGCGTCGGTACGACCCGGCGTGAAGGGCAGTTGGAGATCGACACCACCGCTCTTCGCGGCCTGCTCGATGGCGGCATCACCTGCCAGCACGATCAGGTCTGCCATCGACACTTTCTTGCCATCCGCGGCCGAGCGGTTGAAGTCCTTCTGGACGCGCTCGAGCGCCTTCAGCACTTTCGCGAGTTCCTGCGGATCGTTCACCTCCCAGTCTTTCTGGGGCGCGAGGCGAAGCCGCGCGCCGTTGGCACCACCACGCATGTCAGTGCCACGGAAGCTCGAGGCAGAGGCCCAGGCCGCGCGAACCAGTTCCGGAGCGCTCAGGCCTGCAGACAGCACTTTCGCCTTGAGCGAGGAGACGTCGTTCGCGTCGATCAGCGGGTGGTCGACAGCAGGCACCACGTCTTGCCAGATCAGGTCCTCCTTGGGCACTTCGGCGCCGAGGTACCGGGCGCGCGGCCCGAGATCACGGTGCATCAGCTTGAACCAGGCCTTGGCGAAGGCGAGCTGGAACTCCTCGGGGTTCTTGCGAAACCGCGTGGTGATCTTCTTGTACTCGGGGTCAAATCTGAGCGCGAGGTCCGTGGTGAACATGATCGGTGCATGCCGCTTGCCCGGATCGTGCGCGTCCGGCACCAGATTGGAAGCCTCACCGTTCGCAGGGATCCACTGGATGGCGCCCGCCGGGCTCTTCGTCTGCACCCACTCGTAGGCGTAGAGGTTGTCGAGATACTGCGTGGTCCAGGCGATGGGGTTCACCGACCATGCGCCCTCGAGGCCGCTGGTCACGGTGTCCACGCCCTTGCCGGTGCCACATTTGTTTTTCCAGCCGAAGCCCTGCTCTTCCACGCCGGCTGCCGCAGGCTCCGGGCCCACGCACTTGTCGGGCTTGTGCGCGCCGTGCGCCTTGCCGAAGGTGTGGCCGCCCGCGATCAGCGCCACCGTTTCTTCGTCGTTCATGGCCATACGACCGAAGGTATCGCGGATGTCTTTGGCGGCGAGGAGCGGGTCCGGGTTGCCGTTCGGGCCTTCCGGGTTCACGTAGATGAGACCCATCTGTACGGCAGCGAGCGGCCTCTTGAGTTTGCGATCCCCCGAGTAGCGCTCATCGGCCAGGAACTTCTTCTCCGGGCCCCAGTAAACGAGATCGGGCTCCCAGTCATCAGGGCGACCACCCGCGAAACCGAAGGTCTTGAAGCCCATCGACTCCATGGCCACGTTGCCCGTGAGCACCATCAGGTCGCCCCAGGAGATGTTCTGACCGTACTTCTGCTTCACGGGCCAAAGCAGACGGCGTGCCTTGTCGAGGTTCGTGTTGTCGGGCCAGCTGTTCAAGGGCTCGAAGCGGATTTGCCCGCCATCGGCGCCTCCGCGCCCGTCATTCACCCGGTAGGTGCCGGCGCCATGCCAGGCCATGCGAACGAAGAACGGACCGTAGTGACCGTAATCCGCGGGCCACCAGTCTTGCGAGGTGGTCAGCACAGTGCGGATGTCCGCTTTCACTGCGTTCAGATCGAGGGATGCAAAGGCCTTGGCGTAATCGAAGTCCTCGCCCAGCGGGTTGGACTCGGCCGCGCGCTGGCGCAGGGGGGAAAGATCGAGTTGCTCCGGCCACCAGAACTGGTTGCTGCGGACCTCGCCAGCCGCATGGGCCGCGCCCGTCGGCACCAAGGGCACCGACGCTACCGCAATCGCGGCAATCAGGGTCTTCAGTGTCTTCTGCATGTTCGCCTCCGTTTTTCCAGCCGGAAGGGCTGGCATGGGGTGGAGTATAGGGAGGCAGATCAAGAGGCGTGATCGAATGATTCGATACGTTCAATAGGTACAGACAATGGAAGGCAGTGGCGTACGGGGTCTTTGAGGCGTGCCTCAGTTGTCACCGGTAATTTTGGTATTGATCGTCGATGTGCGTGACACCGTAACACTCGCCGGCTAACCTACGCCCATCGTGTTACTTCAGGTAACACAGAGAGCGGCAATACCGCCGTCACACGATCAGGAGCAGTACTCATGGGATTCATCTTCGTTGTCATCTTCGCCCTTCTCGCCGCCTTCGACCGCCCCATCTATCGCGGTCGGACCACCAAAACCCCCGCAGACGCCGCTGGCACCCGGGGGGCCTGATATGAACACACTCTTCGCCCTTCTCTTCGGCATGCTCGTCGCAGGAGCTGGTGTCGCGCTCGGCATCATGGCCTATGATCGCGCCCGGGACAGGCAGCAACTGGCGGCACAGTGTTCGGCGGACGAGTAGACCCACGCATCGCAGTCATCGGGGCCGGCATTGCCGGCCTCTCTGTTTCTGCAGCACTCGCAGCGCACGCCCGGGTCTGCATCTTCGAAAAATCCCGCGGGGTGGGTGGCCGGATGAGCACCCGACGTCAGTCACCGTGGTCGTTCGACCACGGCACGCAGTTCTTCACCGCGCGCAACCGGGCCTTCCGGGATTTCCTCGCGTCGCTGCAAGCTGCGGGCATCGTGCGGGAATGGGAAGGCCCCGTGGTGTATCTGGAGCCGGGCGAGCGCCCCCGCAAGCGCCTCTGGTTCGAGCCGCACTACCTGGCCTGTCCGGGCATGAACGCCCTCTGCAAGCACATGGGCGAGGGCCTGGAGATCCACACCGGCATCGAAGTAGCGCCACTGACACAGAGATCGCCAGCCGGCTGGCAGTTGATGGACACCTCAGGCGGGGACCTCGGCCTTTTCGATGCGGTGGTCTGCACCGCGCCCTCACCACAAGCCGTGCGCCTTCTGGATGAACACCTCCCCGCCGATGCGCAGCTGCGCACCGTTCGCTACCGCGCCTGCGTGGCGCTGATGGCGGGCTTCGACACGCCATGGCAGCCCACCTGGATCGCCGGCAAGGCGCGGGACAACCCCGTCGAATGGATCGCGGCGCAGTCCACACGCCCGGGACGCAACATGCCGGCCGCTCTGGTCGCGCATGCGAGCGCCGACTGGTCGGATGCGAATCTGGAGCGCCCGCCGGCCGAGGTGCAGCAGGAGATGCTGGCCGCAGTGGCCGCTCTGACCGGCCTGCAAATGGACACGGCCACGCATCTGGCCCTGCACCGCTGGCGCTATGCGCTGGTGGATGCGGACACCGCCGCAGAAGAACCCTGGGTAGACCTGAACGCCGGGCTGGCCGCCACCGGCGACTGGTGCAGCGCCTCCCGCGTGGAGGATGCGTGGCTCTCGGGTCGGCGCCTCGCCGAGAGCATCCTCGCCTGAGGCTCAGCCCTTGCCGCGGCCCTGCTTCGGTTTGGGCGCGGGCTGCCGGAACCGCGCCGAGGCTCTGTCCAGCCACAGCAGCGTTTCTGCCTGTTCGATGAAATGCCGCAGGTACGCAGGCGACAAGCTGTGCATCAGCGTCAAGGTGCGCAACACCAGGCGATGGGAATTGAGCGGGCCCGCGGCTTCAGGCGCGCGCTCCACCGCAAGCCCCAGGGCATCCTCTGCCCGCATCTTCTGCCAACTCTCGCGAAAGCGCCCTGCGTTCTTCAAGCCGTCGAAGGGCTGCCAGCCCGAGGGTGCGAGATCGTATTGATCGGGGTCCGCGGGCGGCTCGGTGGCTTGCACGATGTAGCGGTTGAGCGCCGCAAGAGGCGCTGAAGCGGGGGGCTCGACTACCTCGGCCGAGGGGATGGTCGGCTCTGCCAGCACCGAAGGCTCGTCGGCCGCACGCACGGCCACGCGATCGGCGCACTCGGAAAGTGAGCGCTCCAACGAGGTGATCAGCAGTGTGCGCACCTCCGGGCTCGCATCCACCACACGGCGCGCAAGCAATTCGATGTAGCGGAAGCGCACCGGGTCCAGACGCGCAGCACCTGCAAGGCGCAAAGCATCCAGTGATGACTCCCACGACGCAGGCCCGGATGCCTCCGCGCTTTCTGCGGGATCGTCCACGTGCTCACTCATGCGAAGCGACCGTGGTGTCGGCGGCCCTCGGAACGGGCGCCATCTCGACGCGCCGGTTGCGCGCCCTGCCCGCTTCATCTGCGTTGGAGGCCACAGGTTGTTCGGCACCGAAGGCCGCGCTGAACACGCGAGACGAGGGCATGCCTGCTTCGATCAGCGCGCGCGTCACGGTGAGGGCGCGCTGCGCGGATAGCTCGAGGTTGTCGTCGAAACGGCGGTTGTCTGCCAGCACGGGCTGGTCGTCGGTGAAGCCGCTCACCATCAGCAACTCGTCACGCGAGCCCAGATAGACCTGCAGCGCCGGGACCAGGGTTTTCAGCAATTCGCGGCCGTCAGGACGGAGCTCGTCGGAATTGACGGCGAACAGCACACTGCCACTGATGCCGATGCGGCCGTTGTCGAGCGTGACGCGCCCTGACTGCAACGGCCCTGCGAGCGCCTGCTCGAGCGCCATGCGGCGCTGCTCCTCCTGCTGGCGCTTGCCGGTTTCGGCCTCCAAGGTCGCAGCCAGGTCCATCTGCGCCACGAGCACACCCATCAGGATAAGCACGATCGCGCCCAGCAGACCCGACATCAGGTCCCCGAACACAGCCCAGACGGGAGCTGTCTGGGAGAGGGTGTCGTCGTCGGCATCCATCATTCGGTAGGTGCTCCGCCCGCGCTGGAGGGCCGAGCGTGGAGCAGGCGCAGATCCTCCAGGATGCCCTTCTGTGCGCCGATGCTGAGATCGATCACCTCACGGGCCTGCGCAACGTAGTACGCGAGTTGCTCATCGCTGCGTGACAGCGAGGCGCCGATGGCCGTCTCGATCCGCTGCAGGCTCTCGACCAGCCGCTCGTTGCTGTTGCTGAAGAGCTCCACGCCATGACCGAAGGCATCGGCGAGCGCGGACAGCTCGATGGCGCTGCCCGAGACCTGCGCTGCAGAGCCCTCTGCACGCGCGGTCTGCGCATCGAGCGCCTCGGCGAATTGCCGCCCGACCTGTTCGAGGACCATGCCCGCAGAGCTCACCAGCGAGGCGATGGCGTCGCGCTGCTCGGCCGTGGCACGGCGTGCGCTTTCCAGGAACTCCCCCGTCCCTTCGAGCAGCGACGTTCGCTCCTGCAGGGCAAGGGTGTCGCGCTCGGCGCGCTGGCTCATGTCCTCGCGCAGCTCGGCGAGCAGGGCTGCAGCGGCCTGCGGCACCTCCGCGCTGGTGTGCAGCAGACGCCCGATGGGCGCTTCCAGTGCCGCAGCCAGTGCTGCAAGTTGCGAGGCAAAGGCCGCTTGCAAGGCATCTATGCGATCGGCGGAGGCAGCGCTGCGTTCGCCCTCTTGCGCCCGCAAGGCGGACAGCTCCGAACGCCAGAGCGCCGCGAGCTGATCCATGCGCTCGGCCTGCCCTGCGATCCATTGCTGCTCCGCTGCGCGATGCGCGTCCAGATGCGTGCGGGACTGTTCCAGCAGGTGTTGGATCGATTGCGCCACGCGTTCGGACTGTTG